>CAYTJC010000480.1:0-1509 GCA_964437875.1 uncultured Dysgonomonadaceae bacterium | reverse complement strand
TCGGAAGAGGATGAGGTGGAAGAGTCGATAGAGCATGCCATATTTGGTTCTATCTTACACAAGATTATGCAGATGATCTACGATAGGTATAAAGGAAAATTGGTGACAGCAGATATGCTGAACGAAATAATGAAGAACGATGCTTTTATCACCGAAAAGTTAGAACAAGCATTTGCCAATTTGTATAACAAACAGCCCGATAATCCAAAACCACTGAAGGGCAACAACTATTTGGTGGGCGAAACATTGCGCAACTACATCAAACAGGTGTTGAAGATTGATGCAGCCATTGCACCTTTTATCTATATAGCTTCGGAGTGGTATTTCAACAGGCCGCACAAAGTGAGCGACGACTTGTCAGTAAATTTTAAAGGGAGTATCGACCGTATTGATGAGAAGGAAGGTATCACCCGTATTATCGATTATAAATCGGGCAAAGGAGATCTGAATTTCAAGGAGTTTGAAGATTTGTTTGATTCTTCGAAGAACAATCGGCCCAAACCTATCTTGCAGGTTTTCATCTATTCCTACTTTTACCATGCTGCTGTGGCAGAGAGAATAGTATCGCCAGGGATCTATTATATGCGAACATCTTTTCAGAATTTTTCATCGGTGGTATCGTGCAACAAACAAGCTGTTGATGATGTGTCGGTTTTCTTACCTCAATTCGAATTGCTCTTTAATGAGAAGATAACGGAACTCTTCGACCAAGACATTCCCTTTACTCAAACTGAGAATGAGAAAAATTGTGAGTATTGTCCGTTTAGGTCGCTTTGTGAAAGGTAGTTTAATGGACAATTGACAATTGACAGTTGACAATGACTGCCATGCAACTTTAATTATTTTTTCAACGAGGCTTTTGTAGACTTGACAATGCTAATTAGTAATCGTATTAACTCTGTAGAGTCCTCTAAAATAGAGAGACTCTCTGTAGTTGATAAATACTGTGAATCTCTTAAAAGTTCAATCCAATATTCAGCTTCATTTGCTTCTTTAAGCGCGACATTCATTTTATTTAGGAAGTCGGCTTTTGATTGTGCATGTTCTCCCTCTTTAATAAGTGCACCAATTGAAGTCCCACTGCGTAGCAATTGTTTAGACAACACATATTCTTTCTTCTCAGCCACTAAATACTTATACAGCTTGATAACTCTCAAAGCAAATGCATAAGATTTATTCATTACAACATTTTCCTTTTTCATAGTTGTAAACTTAAATTATCTCGATTCATTGTCAATTGTCCCTTGTCCATTGTCAATTATTCCCTCCTCCTCTTCACCCAAAAAAACACAGCTCCTCCTGCAGTCAACAACATCAATAATATAGCACCATAAGCAATACCATCAGTTACTTTAATGCTGGTGGGATCGAAATAAAACTCTACAACCTTGCTGCCAGCTGGTATGGAAAGGGCGCGCAATGTATAGTTGGCACGAATCATTTCGGCAGGCTTTCCATCAATGGTTATTTGCCATCCATCGGGATAATAGATTTCGGAAAATACAGCCA
>CAYTJC010000479.1:0-1509 GCA_964437875.1 uncultured Dysgonomonadaceae bacterium | reverse complement strand
GGTCTTTAGGCTTGTTTCTGTACGGGATGAAGATTATGAGTGAAGGCTTGCAAAAAATTGCAGGCGAACAGCTCAGAAACATTCTTGCCGCAATGACTAAGAACAGGGTTATGGGTGTGTTTACCGGTATTTTAATCACAGCCCTTATTCAGTCTTCATCAGCTGCTACTGTTATGGTAGTGAGTTTTGTAAATGCCGGTTTGCTTACATTGGCTCAGTCCATAGGTGTAATTATGGGAGCTAATATTGGAACTACTGTAACAGCTTGGATGATATCTTTGTTCGGTTCTGGTAAGTTTTCCATTAGTGTCATCTCTATTCCTTTGCTTGGAGTTGGTTTGCCGCTCATATTTTCGGCAAAAAGTAAACGCAAATCGCTGGGTGAATTCATCTTTGGTTTTGCGTTTTTGTTTATGGGGTTAGATTTCTTGAAGGATTCTATGCCCGACTTGCAAAACAACCCGGAGGTATTAGCATTTGTAGGTGAGTTTGCTAATTTAGGGTTTCTATCAACACTTATTTTCTTGCTCATTGGTACGGTGCTTACTGTTGTTGTTCAATCATCAAGTGCCACAGTGGCCATCACGCTCATCATGTGTTCCAGAGGTTGGATCGATTTTGAATCGGCTGCAGCAATGATTATGGGCGAAAATATCGGGACTACTATCACAGCCAATCTTGCCGCCTTATCAGCCAATGTATCTGCAAAGCGTGCTGCCTTCTCTCATCTTCTGTTCAATGTGTTGGGGGTGGTATGGATGCTTTTTGTATTCAGTTTCTTTGTTGACATGGTTGCCAATATTGTTGATGGGGTGTGGTCTGTAAATCCTACAGATATGGGAGGGTTCTTAGCTACTTTATCACCGCAAGAACTTTCTCTTATCACATCTACTCCCGCAAGTGAGCTGTCTGCTAGTTTGGTTGCAAAACAGCAAATTTATCACACCTATGAACTTTCTTCTTCCTACGGATTGTCGTTGTTTCACACTTTGTTTAATATCGTCAATGTGTTTGTGATGATTTGGTTTGTAAATACTTATGAAAAAGTCTGCAAGCTGGTAATAAAACCCAAGAAGGATGAAGAGGGCGAAGATTTCCAATTGAAGTATATTTCTACCACCATGCTCAGTACTGCAGAGCTTTCTATATTGCAAGCCGAAAAAGAGATGGCAATATATGCTCAACGTGTACGAAAAATGCTAAGTATGTTGCAAGAATTGGCTATATTAAAAGATGAAGTGAGTTTTTTGAAACTGTTTGCTAAAATAGAAAAGTATGAAGGTATCAGCGATCGCATGGAAGTGGAAATTGGGTCTTATTTAAATAGGGTGTCAGAGGGGAAGCTTAGCAACCAAAGTAAGGAAAAGATTAGAGCAATATTGCGTGGTGTAACAGAAATAGAAAGTGTGGCAGATTCCTGCCATAACATAGCTAAACACTACAAAAGAAAAGTTGAAGCTAACGTGACTTTCCCAGATTTTTTAAAAGAAAACATTTCTGCTATGTTTG
>CAYTJC010000478.1:0-1528 GCA_964437875.1 uncultured Dysgonomonadaceae bacterium | reverse complement strand
AAAGCATTGACCGACTCCTGCATCTTCCCCTAGAGGCTATTGAGTTTGGTGCACTGGGTGGAACAAACTTCACTTTGTTGGAGCTGCTAAGAAGTCAAGAAAAAGAGTTGACTGCTTTTGAAGCTTTCGGGAAAATAGGACACACAGCAGAGGAGATGACACAGATGATTAATGAGATTGTCTCAAAATCGGATTCATACCTATGCAAACAAGTTATTATTTCTGGAGGAATCACTCACATATTAGATGGGTATTATCTTCAACAAGTAAGCAAATTACCTTCTGTTATTGGCATGGGTTCCGCACTTCTGAAGGTTGCATCGGGAGAATACGAGGAGCTAAAGAGCTATCTTCAACTTGTAGAAAGAAGTTATCAATTGGCTTCAACCTATCTGAAAATTAGAAAGAACATTTAATCAAATAAGTTTAATGAAAATTGTAAGAGGCTTTTCAAAACTAAGTAGAGCAGAAAAAATAGAGTATATACAAAACAACTGTTCCTTGGAAGTAGATGTGGCAAAAGTCACCTATCACTATCGCCATCAAAAGGATCAGGCTGTTTTCGATGACTTCTCAGAAAACACATTGAGTAATTTCTACCTGCCCTATGGTGTAGCTCCCAATTTTCTTATAGATGGTAAAATGCATGTTCTCCCCATGGTTATTGAAGAAAGCTCCGTAGTTGCTGCAGCTGCAAGAGCTGCCTCATTTTGGGCAAACCATGGAGGTTTTAAAACAACTGTTCACGACTCTCTAAAAATTGGACACCTATGGTTTCAATGGAATGGCAATGCAGATATATTGGACAATGAAACTCCCTCACTTCAAACATATTTAAAAGCCTCGGTAAAAGATATTACCCAAAGTATGGAGCAAAGAGGAGGTGGAATTACGGATATTCAGTTCATACAACAAGCGGAATTGACGAATGTGTGGCAAATGCAAGTATCTTTCAACACCGCCGACAGCATGGGTGCTAACTTCATCAACACCTGCTTAGAAACGATGAAACACCCCCTTGTCACCTATTTTGAAGAGCGAGAGCTGCCCGCCGTTGACATCATTATGGCAATTCTCTCCAACTATACCCCCGACTGTTTAGTTACTTGCGAAGTGAGCTGCAAAATAGAGCAACTTACACCTTATGCTGCAGAGCTATCGCCCCTAGAGTTTGCTCAACGTTTCCAGCTAGCTATGGATATTGCTTATCACAACACACACCGTGCTGTGACTCACAACAAAGGAATATACAACGGAGTAGATGCAATTGTGCTGGCTACAGGCAATGATTTTAGAGCAGTAGAAGCAGCTGGACATGCCTATGCTTCAAGAGATGAGCAATACCGCTCTTTATCGAAATGCGAGATAACAAAAGATGATGATTTTAAACTCTCTCTCACGCTTCCCTTAGCATTGGGCACTGTGGGTGGATTAACTCGGTTGCACCCATTAGCTGCATTGAGCATGGAGATTTTGCAAAACCCATCTGCCAAAGAGTTGATGAGCATAGCAGCATCTGCAGGTTTAG
>CAYTJC010000477.1:0-1529 GCA_964437875.1 uncultured Dysgonomonadaceae bacterium | reverse complement strand
TCTTCTTCGCCCTGCTCTTTGCGCATATCCACAAATTCGCTCATGGCGTTCATCAGCTCTTGCACGTTTTGTGTGCGCGTCATTCCTTCGGGCGATAAATCGCTGAAGGTTTCTTGTGCTATGCCCGTTTTCTTTATCACCAGTTGACCTAAATCAAAAGCCGACATCTCCTCGTTGTGCTCAATAAACTCTGCAATCAATGCTTGAAATCCATTGATTCTTTTGGCTGTACCTGCATTTATTTTCAAGTCGTATTTATCGAGGTTCGATATAATTTCCCACAACCCCACATTGTGTTCATGTGCAGCATCCGTTATTTTACTCACTGTCACATTTCCAATGCCGCGCGTTGGGTAGTTTACCACCCTATGAAAAGCAATCTCATCGCTAGGATTCACAATCATCCTAAAATAACTAACAATATCTTTCACCTCCTTACGTTGATAAAAAGACAAACCACCATAAATGCGGTAGGGAATATTTACTTTGCGGAGCGACCCTTCAAAAACACGCGACTGAGCGTTGGTTCTATACAAAATGGCAAAATCGCTATACATAGCCTGTTTCTCCATTCGCATGTTTGCTATCTTATTGGCCACAATAATACCCTCCTCAAAATCGGAGAAAGCCGATATCACCTCAATCTTTTCACCTACACTGCGTTCCGAAAATACATTTTTAAAAATCTGCTCACTGTTTTTCTTTATCAAGCTGTTGGCAGCCGAAACAATATTTTGAGTAGAGCGATAGTTTTGTTCCAGTTTAAAAACTTTTGTACCTGGGTAGTTCGATTTAAATTTCAGGATATTGTCAATATTAGCTCCCCGAAACGAATAGATACTCTGTGCATCATCGCCCACTACACACACACGTTGATGCACATCGGCCAACTGCCTCACAATACGGTGTTGCGAAAAGTTGGTATCCTGATACTCATCCACCAAAATGTATTGAAACCTATTTCTATACTCCTCCAACACATCGGGATGATCACGAAACAGGATGTTGGTATTCATCAGCAAGTCATCAAAATCCATGCTGTTCGACGCTTTCAGTCGGCGTTGATACCTGTTGTAAATCTCATATATAAGAGGACGCTTTGATTGTCTATCATATTCCAAAAGTTCTCCCTTGGTAGCATATACAGTAGGGGTGATCAAACTATTCTTGGCTTTAGAAATTACTCCATGCACTGGCCCTGGCCTATAAATCTTATCGTCCAAGTTCATCTCTTTGATAATGCTCTTCACCAAATTCTTTGAGTCCGACGAGTCGAAAATTGTAAAGCTCGAAGTATAACCCAACTTATCGGCCTCATTCCGCAATATGCGCGAAAAGATGGAGTGAAATGTGCCCATCCACAATCCACGTGCAGCCCTTTTGCCAACCACTTCGGCTATACGTTCTTTCATTTCGCGAGCGGCCTTGTTTGTAAATGTAAGGGCCAATATATAGTGAGGGGGCAATCCTTGTTTCAGCAAATAGGCAATCTTGTAAGTGAGTACCCTGGTTTTGCCCGAACCTGCTCC
>CAYTJC010000476.1:0-1541 GCA_964437875.1 uncultured Dysgonomonadaceae bacterium | reverse complement strand
CGTCGAGAGTATTCCACCAAGTAGGTTGTGCCGAAGTACTCATAGTGTTGTTGCCCAATATTGATGCAAGCACAATAGGTATTATGGCTCTTAATCCGTTTTTAGTTGATTCAGGATTAATATCAACATGCTGCGAGATGTCTAGGTATGATTTTTCAGTGAATGATTTTTGGAGAGTGTTTATTAAATTGGTTGTCATAGTTATAGGTGATTTAATGTGATACATTGATTTGAATAAGGGCTTGCACTTTTCTTCATTTAGCAAGCGATAATTTTTGTATCTTATAAATAATAAACAACTTGATGGTCAATTTGTTTAGCTCATCCGTTTCCATTCTCACTATAAAACAAGAAAACCGTCTCAATCGAAACGGTTTTCTTTAAATATATGTATGAATTACTTTATTAGTCTTTCTCAATTAAAGAAGATTCATGTTTCACTCTATCAAATGATTCGTAATGAGGACTCATGGGGGTATAGTCGTTGTTGTCCCACAAGCCACTTGTTACCATCAAGTCTGCACTATATCTATTGCAAGCAATGGGTATGTTGTGCACTCTGCATTGCCGCAAAAGCATCATGATGTCTGCTTCGTGGGGCTGAGGGTTGAGGTCGTCAATTAGAAAAACGGCCATGTCAATTTCTTTTCTTACCACCATTGCCGCAATCTCAGCATCGCCTCCCATTGGTCCAGATGTCATTATTTGCATGTCAGGATGTACATCTCTGCTGGCTAAAGCCTCTTTTACAAGCGTACCTGTTGTTCCAGTGCAAACCAATGAGTGCTCTGCCAAAAAGGTTGAGTTGTATATAACCCAATCTATAATATCTACTTTGCGGTTGTCATGAGCTACTAAAGCAATTTTTAATTTTCGTTTCATATCTGTATGTTTAAATTCCTAATTCACTTCGAATTAGCTCAATTTTCTTTGTAGCAGTTTCCTCCGCTTCTTTCAATGCTTCTCTTGAGTCAGCTTTGCCTTTTACCTCTATGTAAAACTTTATTTTTGGTTCAGTTCCTGAAGGACGAATTGATAATTTTGTTCCATCTTCAGTATAATACTGAAGTACATTGGATGTTGTAGGCATAGATAGGGTAATATTTTCTTTGCTAACAAAATCTATTGCTTCAAGTGACGCATAATCTTTGAGCAAAATTACATTTGATCCAGCTATTTGGGTGAGGGGATTGTTGCGGAAGTTTTTCATCATTGCTTCAATTTCTTCAGCACCTTCTTTTCCTTTTCTTACAATTGAAATACCTACTTCTTTTGAGAACCCGTATTCAATATAGATGTCTTGTAGCAATTGGTAAACTGTCTTGCCATTATCTTTTGCCCAAGCAGCTATTTCAGCAAAAAGCATACAGGCAGATATAGAATCTTTGTCTCGTACAAAATCTCCGGCAAGAAAACCATAGCTTTCTTCACCACCACCTATATATACTTTGGTATCTTCATTTTTTCTGATTATATCTGCAATCCATTTAAAGCCAGTATAAGAGTCAAATAGTTCAACGTTGTTTTTTCTTGCTATTTCG
>CAYTJC010000475.1:0-1547 GCA_964437875.1 uncultured Dysgonomonadaceae bacterium | reverse complement strand
CGTTCGTTTGTTTTCTTCTTTGGGTTCACTTTCTGGATGGTTGCCATAATAAATATTGCCAGCAAAACTCCCCCCTACACCTGGAATATTGTATCCACCACTTCCATAATTGACAATGATATTATTCTGAAAACTCCACTTTGCATTTATATCCCCCCCCGTTTCCCAACTATAGTCAAAAATCTTGGTGTTCAATCCTTCTTTTATATAGATTGTATTGCCATAGATTTGAGTTGAAGCAGAAACTCCTCCTCCAAAGAGAAAAATTCGTTCTTTATCATTTTGGGAGATATTATAACGG
Organism: uncultured Dysgonomonadaceae bacterium; assembly: GCA_964437875.1. GTDB lineage: Bacteria > Bacteroidota > Bacteroidia > Bacteroidales > Dysgonomonadaceae > UBA2632. Next base: position 1,246 of record CAYTJC010000475.1, on the reverse strand, counting down.
ACGATGTTGTTCTTCGAGCCTTCACCTCCTATATCTTTATGTCCATCAACAAATAACATAAAGCCTCCCTCATTATCGTGGCTGTAATTGTACTGCACAATGCAATTAAACGAGTCGATATCTATGTCGAAACCTGTGGCATCTGTATTACCTTCTAAAGAACGAGTGTTGAATGCTTCATTGTGTTGAATTATGCAATCGTACCCACGAGTACTCCATATACCGGCCGAACCATTAAACTGATCATCTTCCCTATATGAGCCTGCTGCTTCACAGATATTATACTCTATCAAAGCTCCATTACAACCATAGATAAGGATTCCATCTCCATCACTTTCTTTAACTGAATTTTGGCGAATGATGACATTAGTAGACGATTCAGCATTATTACCCCAAATGTTATCCCATACAACAATTCCACTTCGACCCACTTTTTCGACTTCATTGTTTTCAATCAATACTTTGTCAAACTTATCAGTTGCAACATCGCTATAGGTTACCACTGCAATACCACCGAATGATTGTGGATGATAGATACTCTCATAACCAAATAAACCAACAACATCGTGAATTTTATTGTTCTTGATGGTAATATTGCTGACCACTCCTCCGTTTTCGTTAAGAACAAGAACCCCACAGCGGTAAGCATTGCGTTTAGCAGCTGTATTGGTAATTTCCAGACCATCAATTACCCAATTGGATTGATTAATAAGCTTCACTCCTGCATCAGCTCCATTAGCATTAATTATCGGCTTTGGTCCTTCACCATAAGAAGTAATAATTATTGGCTTTGAAGCAGATCCCGAGCCACTGGGAGCAATCATACCTTCAAAATTACTTCCGGCTTTAAGGGCAATTGTATTACCCTCTACAAAAGCTTGTTGATTGATTTTTTCTATAGTTTTCCAAGGAGCTTCAGGGGATGTTCCTTTATTTGTATCATCCCCTGACTCTGAATCAATGTAATAAGTAGCATCACTTTCAGATAAGGTTGGATAATTCGTCAGCCGATCTTCTACGTCACTACATGAAAAAATGATACAGCTTATTGATGCAATGGTTGCTAAATGTAATATGTTTTTTATCATAATAATATTGTTTTAGTGTTTTTTACTATATTTGAAAATCCACTCGACCATAGCGATATTCAAACGATGAGAAAATTCTTGTGAGGCACCCTCACCACCATGACCACCACCAGGAATAATAATTAATGTGTCTGCAATGTTTTCTTCTTTAAGCTTTT
>CAYTJC010000474.1:0-1560 GCA_964437875.1 uncultured Dysgonomonadaceae bacterium | reverse complement strand
TTGATAAAAGCGATCCCAAAGGATATGCTGCCTGCTTTAAGCAATAAAGTGCACAATGCCATTCCTTCGATACAGAAAATCAGCCGATTCAACAACAATGAACTATATGGTCTTGATCTGGGCAATGATAGGTTTATACTTATCAACTCCGATAATGAAATTGTGGAGCCACCTCTTGATAAAGCAAAAGAGTACATAAAGAAAGGCTTTAACCCTTTGAATGAGCTAGAGTATGAAGTAAAATCAAATACAACTGAGCCTTACTTTTTAAAGTATGCCTTTAGCGCTACTGGCCCGACAGAGAACATTTTATTGGTTACAGATGTAGATGGAAATATGAGAAGCATTTCGGCTGGACCAATAACAACCGAAGCTGGCAAAACAGTAGCACTACCAAAAGCAGTACTACAAATGCTGCATGCCGAGATAGTTAACTATATTGATATCAACTATCCTAAAAAGGAGTTCATCCACATCTTTCATACTTATTCTGAAAAAGGTGATACACCAACTGAAATAAATTTGATGATGCCAATTCCAAACAATCTAAAAACACTGGTCTTTGACAACAATACAGGTAAGTTTCTGAGAGATTATAAGTCTATAGGAGAGTATTAGACAGGAAGTATTTTAGAAACTATTGAAAAGATTCTCAAGTAGTAAAAGTCTGTGTTTACAAGACGAGACCTCTGGCAACATTTGATAAAAAGCAAAAAAGGATGCCCCATTTAGGACATCCTCTTTTATTTGTATATACTTTTATCTATCAAATAGCTTGACCGATTACTTCAAGTTCTCATTAACAGTGTGCCATTGATCAACTGCGGGAATAATACCCATTTCTATAACCTCGTCGCGTAGTTTTACTAAGTGGTTATAGCTATCTGTAAGTTCTTGCACTTCTTTCTCTGTTCCTTTTACTGGAGCATAGGTAACGCCGTCTTTAGTAATAGATGTTTCCATTGCCATCATGATATGGTTGTAGTCACCAGTGTTTACATAGCATCCTGAAGGCCAACGAAAAGCATCGCCACCCATAGCAGCACGTATCATCTCAACTGAAACGTAAGATGGGCTTTGGAAAGAAGAACGTCCGCGAAGTTTGATGATATTTGCACCACCCTTTTTTACTCTTGATTTTAGAGCTTCCCACTCTTCGCTGGTTAGTTCTGGAGTACCAATAAGGTCTGTCAATGGTTTGCCATTCACTTTTGCAGTAGATGCAAATACAGCCATTTGCTCCCCATGTCCACCGTATGTACGTGTGTTGGTAACTTCACTTTGTTTCAAACCGAAATGTTTTGCCAATTCGTTTTGTAAACGTGTACTATCTAAAGCAGCCAATGTAGTTACTTGAGTTGGTTTCAACCCCCCATGAATTAAAGCTACCAATCCAGTAATATCTGCTGGATTAAAAATAACTGTTAGGTGTTTTAAATCTGGGCAATATGACTTGATATCTTTTCCTAGTTGTGCAGCAATTTCAGCGTTTCCTTTCAATAGATCTTCGCGTGTCATTCCATCTTTACGTGGTGCACCACCCGAAGAGATCATATATTT
>CAYTJC010000473.1:0-1569 GCA_964437875.1 uncultured Dysgonomonadaceae bacterium | reverse complement strand
AAGTCTGAACCAACCCTTTGTTTGTCCTAATTTATATTTTAAGCACAGACAAAGCTTTTGTTCACGCTTATATTTCATTCAGAGCCTAAACCACGCCTCTGTTAGCTCTTATTTTATTTTTCAACCATGAACTTACCCTCTGTTGGTGCAAAATGTTTTTGAAAATGTAGTTGTGTAGTTTTGTTATGGCAATTTGAGAGTTGTGTAGCTGTTTGTTTGAGGCCCGAAGGTTCACACTGAGCGTACTCGATAGGGCTGGTATAGTTTAAGCCCAAGGTGAAGCCTTGGGTAGGTTTAATAGTGGGTGATAGGACTCGAAAGCCTGGCATATAATATATTGTATATCACATTACAAAACGCAGCTCGCGCCGATTTGTAATAGGCCTGCCCCGTGAAATCTATTATTTCATTAGCGTGTGTCGCGAAGCGAAACTGTTATATATTAATGCATTTTAGTACCCGAACCTAAAATCTATACATACCACCTCTCTTATGTATATATTTTGTTGTTTTCTATATCTATCAATTAACACCACTTGTTCACTATTCATTATTATACCCCAACAAAATCACTTTTCTTTCCCTAATTCACTTAACCAACCGAAAAAAATGTTTATATTTGGAATTGATAAATCTAATAGATAATTAATTCATAATAGCATGAAAGATAAAGAGGCATTTTACACCCGAGATTTTTTAAATGTATTACAGTATTGCAAGAATAATGATTTATTTTTGGGAGAAGGTACTCCCAATGCTGATATTTTAATAATTGGTAAAGAGTGTGGATTTAATAGCGATAAGAGTAAAAGCTTAGAAGCAGCAACAGAAAAGAGGGAGTGGATATTGAATAACTCACAAAAAGAAGCAATATCTAATTTAAATCGACTTAGCAATGACTATCAAAATATAGGACTTCCTAAATTAAAAGAAGATATCAAATCAAATGCTACATGGAGAAGTTATCACAAGCTTGTATCATTGATTATGGGAAAAGATAAAGATAAGATTACAAAAGGAGGTGAAAACGATTGGGGTTTTCTTGACCACTCTTTCATTACAGAGGTAAGTCAATTGCAACTACCAAATAGTAGCTTCTTAAAAGAGAATGACATCTCAGATGATATTAGAAAAGAGAATATAGAAAAAAGAGCCAAATTATTTCATCAACCATTTTTTAGAAAATTCCCTATTGTAATTATAGCCAGTGGCCCCGACTATATTAAAAACGGAAAGCACGGATATGATTTTGATATCGAAAGGGAATTTAGAGTGGAATATAAAGGACCAACAGTTGAAGTTATTGAAGAGGGAACTAGGAAAAGATGGTTTAATATTCACAGACAAATTGATGGGGATCCTCGCATAGTTATTCATACCAGACAGTTAAGCACACAAAGAGAATCACATTCTACATTGTATCCATTGTTAGATAAAATTGCAGAAACATGTATTCCTTATTTAACAAAGAAATAATACATTAGATTCTTTAAAGGACAAAGCATAACACAATCAACAAACATAGTAACACAAAAAATATTAATGGCAAAAAAAGACACCACCAGTTTC
>CAYTJC010000472.1:0-1569 GCA_964437875.1 uncultured Dysgonomonadaceae bacterium | reverse complement strand
TTGAAGCATATAAAGCAAATATGTTTGCTTTGCTTGAGAAACCTGGCTTTGAGAAAGAGACAGAAGAGTTGAAGAGAAGAATTCAATAATAGACTTGTGTAAAACAAGTGTACAGAAAATGCTGCGGGCTTATAGCTTAAAATAGGTAAGTGGTTTTTGTACATTGTGAAAGCAGATTGCTGAGCCTGTCGAAGCATGGTTGCTGAGCCTGTCGAAGCATTATTAAATAATTAGAATAAATAAAACTAAATAGTGTTTTGCTTGATTGGAGTATTTTTCCTTTCTAGCAAAGCACTTATTTATTTTTACACATTGCAAATACTAAAAACAATATGACTGACATAATTGCAAATTATCTTCACAGAAACAAGCTTACTAACCTAGACCTGCGCGCAGTTCTTTTTGATATGGATGGCATAATCTATAACTCGATGCCTGCTCACGAAATATCGTGGCAACAAACAATGCGCGAGTGGGGATTAAAAGCAGAACCAAATGAGTTTTATCATCAAGAGGGAAAACCTGCAAGGCATACAATTAATATGCTATTTCAACGCAATTTGAAGAGAGATGCAACAGAACAAGAGATAGAAGATGTTTATAAGAGAAAGTCGGAGCTATTTTTTGAAAATGATAGTGGCGCCCTTATTGCAGGAATTGAGAAGACCATAAAGATAGTTCAAGACAGAGGGCTTACACCCATATTGGTGACGGGGTCGGGACAATCGGGTCTGTACGAAAGATTAAATGGCGACTTGCCAAATGTGTTTACGCCTGAAAATATGGTAACTGCATTTGAAGTGGAGATTGGGAAACCTGATCCCGAGCCTTATTTAATGGGATTGAAGAAAGCGGGAAACTTAAAACCTAATCAAGCTTTTGTTTTAGAAAATGCTCCGCTAGGTGTAGAATCGGCTCATAGAGCCAACATATTGACTATTGCTGTAAATACTGGTCCATTGGATGACAAAGTATTGGTTGATGCAGGTGCTGATTTATTAATGGACTCGATAGAAGAATTTAACAGTAAACTTCCCGAACTATTAGACAGAGCAACATCTATAAAGATATAAACTTGCGTAGATTCGAGGCCTCTAAGTAGGCTAATACAACCCGAATTATTCATCAAACTAAAAATAAACAAAATCAGTTTATATCATCAAAAAACACAGATAACATATTGCTAGCAAGTTTTAGCTGTGCCTGCAGATAGTTGTGCTAACTATTTTCTATCTTTGTAGAACAACAACTACAAAACACCTACTACAATGAATATAAACGACTATGGTTTTGTGAGAGTGGCTGCAGCTTCTCCAAAGTTGAAAGTTGCAGACTGCGATTACAACATTTTTCAAATAAAATTGTTGATAGATGAAGCTGTAAAACAGAACATTCAGTTTATCACTTTCCCCGAATTATCAATAACAGGATATACCTGCGCCGATCTGTTTTTTCAGCCAGTTTTGCAACGCAAAGCAATGGATGCATTGATGGAGTTGGTAGAATTTATGAAGGACAAGAAGTCATTAATAGCAATAGTGGGACTTCCATTGCTACATAAAAACAACC
>CAYTJC010000471.1:254-1577 GCA_964437875.1 uncultured Dysgonomonadaceae bacterium | reverse complement strand
GTGCAGGCGCCCCTGATCAAGGGCGTTGACCAGGGCACGCTGAACGTGCTCCTGACCGACCAATTCATGGAAGTTGCGCGGGCGCCACTTGCGGGCCAGAACCTGATAGCTCATTGCAGCACGATATCCTTGCAGCGTGACCGGCGGGGCAGCCAGTGGAGTCAATGCTTCATTCTACCGGCTGACGGCCATGCCGCCAAACGCATACGGGGAGGCTTTCGCCTCCCCGTATTGGATTCTCGTGCTCGGTTTCAGCACTACGCTCAAGCTCAGGCGTAGTCTGCCGCGCCCTCGCCAAACATATCGAACAGCAGCTCACGCCCCATGGTTGACAGCACAAAGCGGCCCTGTTCGTTGTAGGTTGCCGCCTCGCTGCTCTCCAGCACGTGCTGGCAAGTGAGCCACTCCTGGGAGCGCTCTCCCAGCTGGCGCAGAGCACGGCTGTCGAGACCACGAAACGGTACGCTGACGGTTTCCAGCACATGACCGTGCTGATAAAGCAGAGAAGCGGCATTCGACAGGCATTGACGCAAACTGCGTTGAACGGAGTTGGACATGGTGTCGGTCTGCATAGTGCGCATCCTCTTCGCAACAAATTAACTGCCACAAATACTAACACCAAAGTCGACATATACCAAGGTCTAGTTGCGCGACCAACACCCAAAACGGACTGCCTGAGGAGAAAACAGGACGCCTGAAATGGAGGCGGCCCCGACAGCCACATCCCGGCACACGCGGCCACCACTACCGTTGCTCCCTTCCGGGCCTGGCGGGGTTTGCGGTTTAGCGTTGCGGGAGGACCGACGGGGCCACCACGACCGATGCCTGCAGGCAGGTATCGAACCCGACACATCAATGACTTGCCGAGCGGCGAGTACTATATCAACCACACTGCCCGGCAGCAAGGGCAATCAGCCTTGACGACACCAGGCTAATTGCCCTTTCCCTATGCCATAATGCCCACCCGCCACCTGCCGGAGCCTCCAATGTTGCGCCTTGATCAGCTGCTCGTCATCCAGGGCCTGGTGCGCTCGCGCACCCGGGCGCAACGGCTGATTCGCCATGGCCGGATCAGTCTGGCCGACACGGGTCGCCTACTGAAGAAGCCGGGAGAAAAGCTGCCGGAGGCAACCCGCCTCCTGGTCACCGAAGATCCTGAAGAGCGTTATGTCTCACGGGCGGGTTTGAAGCTGGAAGCACTGATCAGCGTGCTGGGCCTCGAACTGAGCAACCAGCTGGTCCTTGATGTAGGCCAGTCCACGGGCGGCTTTACCGACTGCGCCCTGGCCCATGACGCACGCCATGTGGTGGGTATCGAAGTGG
>CAYTJC010000471.1:0-244 GCA_964437875.1 uncultured Dysgonomonadaceae bacterium | reverse complement strand
CACGATCAGCTCGATCCCGAGTTGCGCAGCGATCCTCGCGTGACCTGCCTAGAGGGCCTCAATGCCCGCACCATGGCGACTGACCCGCGTGTACATGAGGCACTGGCAGCCCAGGGAGTCAGCGCTCCCGACTTGGCCGTGATGGATGTCGCGTTCATTTCACAAACCTTGATCCTGCCTGAAATCGCAACCCTGCTGCACTCTGGTGGCAAACTGCTGAGCCTGGTCAAACCGCAGTTCGAGA
>CAYTJC010000470.1:0-1587 GCA_964437875.1 uncultured Dysgonomonadaceae bacterium | reverse complement strand
TATTTAATAACAATTTATTAAGTCCTTTTGTTGTACTTTTTAATGCAATTAATCCGTGTGCCAACGGTACACCAATATTTCGCATCACTGTAGAGTCTGTTAAGTCTCTTTGCAAACGAGATATTGGCAGCTTGGCTGAAAGATGCTCTAGCAATGCATTGGCTATTCCAAGGTTTCCTTCTGCATTCTCAAAATCAATAGGATTTACTTTATGAGGCATAGCCGATGAACCAACTTCTCCTGCTTTAATTTTTTGTTTAAAGTAATCCATAGATATATATTGCCAAAGGTCGCGTGTCATATCTATAAGGATGGTATGAATTCTTTTCAGAGCGTCAAATGATGCAGCTAGTTGATCGTAGTTGGATATTTGTGTGGTATATTCTTCTCTTGTCAGACCAAGACTGTCTGTTAAAAACTTTTCGCCAAACTCTTTCCAATCTATATTTGTGTAGGCCACTTTGTGAGCGTTGAAGTTGCCAGTAGCACCGCCAAACTTTGCAGTGTATGGGATAGATTTTAATGCTTGTATTTGTGTAAGTAATCTATATTCAAATACTTTAATTTCTTTGCCCAATCGGGTAGGAGAGGCTGGTTGACCATGTGTTCTTGCCAGCATGGAAACATCTTTCCAATCGTTAGACAGTTTTGAAAGGATGTTACAAACTGTTTCTAGTTCAGGAATATAGACCACTTGTAGTGCGTTTTTCCACATCATTGGAAAGGCAGTGTTGTTGATATCTTGCGAGGTGAGTCCGAAATGGATAAACTCTTTGTATTGCTCTAAGTGTAGTTTGTCAAATTTATGCTTTATGAAATATTCTACTGCTTTCACGTCGTGATTGGTAGTTGCCTCTATCTCTTTTATCTCTTTGCCATCTTCGATTGTGAAATCGATTGCTACCTTCCTCAATGATTCAATTTTCTCTTTCGGAAAGTTTTTTAATTGAGGAATGGGGATTTCGCACAACGAAATAAAGTACTCTATTTCTACGTGTGTTCTATACTTCATTAAAGCATACTCAGAAAAGTATGTGCCTAATAGCTCTGTATGTTGTTTATATCTGCCGTCAATTGGGGATACTGCTAATAATTCGTTTGTGTTCATTGAAAAAGGGTGTCGTTGGTTTGTTTTCGAAATAACAATAAAATCGCTTTCATCATTATCTTCTAATTATTGACTCTATTGGTGTTATTCTTCTTGTTATATATACATGCACTAAAATCTATATCTAAAAATAAAGTTTTACGGCTGTTTTTAAAAGGGTGACTTTTAAAATAGACTTTATTACTCTGAAAACTTCAAAAGATTAGTTTTTCCATGATTTCTTATTATAAATTTCAAAAATAGTGCTTTTTGCTGATTTCATTATCAATTAACCAATTAAAGATACAAAAATATGACTTTTAAAGGGAAAGTAAAAATAAAAAAAGAAATATGTTCATTTTATTTTGGAGGTATCAAAAAAGAATCTATCTTTGCATCGCTTTTCAGAAGAACACGTCTTAAGAGTAAGACAAAAATAAAGCAAAAAATATATCGGGCGTTTAGCTCAGCTGGTTCAGAGCATCTGCCTTACAAGCAGA
>CAYTJC010000469.1:0-1609 GCA_964437875.1 uncultured Dysgonomonadaceae bacterium | reverse complement strand
GCAAAAAGGTCTAAATGGATTGTAACGGATGACGGGTATATATTTGAAGGAGAAATTTCTGCTTTTCGTTTCTTAAATCCAAAAGCCACACATGTAAGAAAAGTTACTAAAAAGAAAAACCATCATGAGTGGATTGTGAAAGATGAGGTGAATGGTTTGCCTAACCTGGTGAAAAAACAGCTATGGCATCATGATGAGTCTGGCGTTGTACTGAAAGCCACTAATAAACAAGGAAATCCAATCAAAGCAGAGCCATCTATGTCATACAACTCTTCCTATTACGGAAAGAAAGAAATGGGAGCGGCAACATGCTTTAATTTCGAGAGAAGCATAAAAACCACAATACAATTAGACAACAAACTACAAAAATAAAATGAAAGTACTCTATTTCCATCAACACTTCACAACACCTTCTATTGGAGGTGGAACTCGATCATATGAATTTGCGAAAAGACTTTTAGAGCGAGGTCATCAAGTAACTATTGTATGCGGTGAATCTGCCAAACTTAATTTGCCTGCATCTGAAATTAAAAATATAAGAAGAGGTATAGTTGATGGCATTGATGTGATACAAATTGCACTGCCTTATTCCAATAACGATAGTATTGCTAAACGTGCAATGATTTTCCTGAAGTTCGGTTTTTTAGGAGTAAAAGTCGCGTTGAAAGAAGAGTATGATCTTCTTTTTGCTACCACTACTCCATTGACAGCGGGCATTCCAGGTATATTTATGAAATGGATGGGTAAGAAAAGGAAGTTTGTATTTGAAGTGCGCGACTTGTGGCCCGAATTACCTAAAGCTTTGGGTATGAAAAACCCTTTTCTCTTGTGGGGTATGGGTGTTTTAGAAAAGAAGAGTTATCGCAAAGCAGATGCTTGCATTGGCTTGTCGCCAGGAATATGCGAGGGAATAGCAAAACGAGCACAAAAAGGGAAACAGATTGCGTTAATACCCAATGGGTGTGATTTGGAAATATTTAAACCAGGCGATAGAAGCAAACTTGAATTGGATGGGATCAAACCTACTGATACAGTTGCCATCTTCACAGGCGCACATGGTATTGCCAACGGATTGGATGCAGTATTAGATGTTGCACAAGTATTGAAAGATAAGAAGAGAGAAGATATAGTATTAGCCTTTATTGGAGATGGTAAGTTGAAACCAGAATTGATAGCAAGAGCAAAAGAAGAAAAGTTGACTAATTGCAGATTTTTTGGTCACATGCCAAAATCAAAACTGAACCAAATAGTTTCGAATGCTGACATAGGTATGATGATACTGGCAAACATTCCTGCTTTCTATTATGGAACATCTCCCAATAAGTTTTTTGATTATATCTCATCAGGTTTACCCGTTCTGAACAACTATCCAGGTTGGTTGGCAGATATGATTAAAGAAAACAAATGTGGAATGGTTGTTCCACCCAACAATGCAGAGGCGTTTGCCGAAGCATTGATTACTTTGGCAGATAATCCGGAGTTACGTAAATCCTATGGTGCGAATGCAAGAAAGTTGGCAGAGAAAGAATTCTCTAGAGATGAATTGGCTGGGAAGTTTGTGGGGTTTTTGGAGGAGGTGAATGAGGTTTGACAGCATAGTCTATAAAAA
>CAYTJC010000468.1:0-1611 GCA_964437875.1 uncultured Dysgonomonadaceae bacterium | reverse complement strand
TGAAACAATTAGATCCAACAATTAGAAGCTCGGAGCTTTATTTTTGTGCGCTTGCCTATCTCAATTTTTCTACAAAAGATATAGCTAGCTATACATTTGTTACTAATAGGGCTGTACAAGTAAGAAAAAACAGAATGAGAAAGAAGTATAACATTCCTTCAGAAGTAGACTTTAATGAATGGTTTAGAAGTTTAGAGAATGGGAACTTTCTTGTTATAGAGGATGTTGATAGCTAAGTTTTGCTTTCTGTTTAGTAAAACTATAGCCAAGCTATTAGTACTTCAGAGGGTAAATACCTCTCTGTTTATTAACTCTATTAAGAGACTAACATTTAATTGAATACAACCTATGAGGTTAATATATATAATTTTTTTATCCATTTCAATTACCCCATTATTTTCTCAAAATAAAAGTTCAAATAAAGTAGATAGCTTGTTGAAAATTTCCTTTCAACAGGTTTCGGAACTTAAGTTTATTGAGTCGTTAAAATTGTCTGAAAAGGCATTACAACTCTCTTTAGAAACAGAATATCAAAAGGGAACGATATACTCTTATCTCTATATTGCTTGGGTGTTACAAGAGGTGGGTTTAAAAATGGATGCACTTGAATACATCCAAAAAATTGAAGATGATAGTTATTTTATGGAAGATGCATTTGTTCAAGCAGAAACACACAGGCTTAAAGGACGAATAGCATCTAGTCAACGACTTTACAGCCTAGAAAAACAATACTATCTGAAACAGCTAGAAGTATCCGAACATATTGTTGATATGAAGAAGAGAAATCTCTCTATTACTATGGCTTATTTCTATATTCAACATCTATATGCTAAACAAAATAATATCGACTCTGTTGAGGTTTATCAAGACCTGTTAATGAACCACTTTAGTAATAATGATATAAATAACGATAGTATCAGAAGTTATTATTATATATCGCTATATGCTGATAAGGGGTTGCTCTACAAGAACTTGGGTAGGTATGATGAGGCTGCAGAGCAATTAGATAAATCTCTTGAGTACATGCAAAATGGTAACTCTTCTCTTCTTTTTTATATTTTACAAGTATATGGCGATCTAGAGGTAGCTAGAGGAGATACCATGAGGGCTATTGCATATTATAAAGAAGCATTAAATCATAGTTTAAATGTAAATATTAATCATAAAACGATGTATCTCCATAAAAGAATTTCGGATCTTTTGATACACGATGAACTTACAATCGATGAAGCAAAAGATCATTTAAGGGAGTACAAGATTATAAGTGATTCTCTAGAGAGACACAACAAGATGCTTTCAGATTTTATATTAAGTGAAATTGTTAAGGAGAAAGATGAGGACTCTTCAATCAGAATAAAAATCTTTATTTATGTAGTTGTGGGGCTTTTATCTCTGACAATTCTGCTAGGAGTTTTTTTAATCTTCAGAAATAGAAGACACAAAAGAAGACTAATGCGAAAGAATCGACAGCTTGAATCTACAACAGAAAAAATAGAACTATTGGAAGAAGAGTTAGAGAGCAATATATATGAAGATATTGTAGAATTGGCAAAGAGCAATAGTCCAGAGTTTTTACCATTATTTGAAAAGGGTTATCCAGAATTTGCTGAG
>CAYTJC010000467.1:0-1612 GCA_964437875.1 uncultured Dysgonomonadaceae bacterium | reverse complement strand
AGTGTTGCAACTCCTCAGATTAGGAGCTTTGCAGTTTTTAATATAGATTTGTAGAATAGCTCTGTAAGTAGCTGTTTTCACTGCATTATAAATACGAACAATAAATACTTCAAAAATTTAAAACAATGACAAAATTTAAAACAGCGATAATCCTCATGATTATCTCTTTGCTCATGATTACATCGTGTACGCAAACAAAAAAAGAACCAGAATCGCAAGATGAAAAAATGGAGTGGTGGCGAGATGCACGCTTTGGGATGTTCGTTCATTGGGGCTTATATAGCATAGCCGCAGGTGAATGGGATGGTGTGCCTAATGATGGATATGGACAAGAGTGGATTCAGTTTCACAAAGGTATTCCAACTGCTGAGTACGAAAGCACGTTACGTCCACAATTTAAACCAAAAGCGGATTTTGCTACCGAGTGGGCAAAGTTAGCCAAAGAGGCAGGGTGCAAATATGTAGTGCTTACATCCAAACATCATGATGGCTTTGCGCTTCACGATAGCAAAGTGAGTGAATACGATGCAATGGATTTTGTTGGGCGAGACTTAATAAAAGAATTTGTTGAGGCTTGCCGAAAAGAAGGATTGAAAATAGGACTGTACCATTCTGTTATAGACTGGCATCATCCTCATGCATACACAGGTGGAGGACTACCTTCTATATCAGGAGAAACAAACGAAGGTCGCGACCACGATAAGTATGTTGAGTATTTACATGATCAAGTAGATGAGTTGATATCTAACTATGGAGAGATCGATATCATTTGGTGGGACTTCAGCAGTAAAGAACTTCAGGGCGATAAGTGGAAAGCTGATGAACTGATTGCTAAAGTGAAAGAAAAGCATCCATGGATTATTATGAACAATCGTTTGTATGCAAATATCCAAACAGGTGGAACAAGTGCAGAAGGATTTGATTTAGCACAAGGTGATTTCATTACGCCTGAACAGAAAATTCCAGCAACGGGTATCGATGGTATCGATTGGGAAACATGTATGACCATGAACAATACGTGGGGATATTCAAAACACGATCATAACTGGAAGTCGTCTGAAACTTTGATTCGTAATCTTATTGATGCTTCGAGCAAAGGTGGTAACTATTTACTTAATATTGGGCCAGAGCCTGATGGAAGCGTTCCTGAAGCAAGCGTAGAGCGCATGCACGAAATTGGAGATTGGATGAAGGTGTATGGTGAGTCTATTTATGAAACTGAGGCGAGTCCTTTCGATGAAACTCCTTGGGGAAGATGTACCCAAAAAGATTTAGGTAAGGGTAAAACAAGACTCTACTTACACGTTTTTGATTTTCCTGAGAATGGAATACTCACTATTGGGGAGGAAATGAAAGTGCATAAAGCAATATATTTAGAGGGTAATAACAAAATTGAGTTTGATCAGAACGACAATGGTGTTACATTAACATTGAATCCAGAGAAGAAAAATAAATATGCAACTGTTCTTGCTTTAGATGTAGAACTGTAAATTATAGATAAAGGGATAAAAACAGAGACCAAAATGAAGAAAATTATTATTTCACTCATTGTTTTAGTCAATAGTTCGGTAAAAAATTAATATTTAGTTACGCAGCAATGGCTGCGAATTCG
>CAYTJC010000466.1:0-1615 GCA_964437875.1 uncultured Dysgonomonadaceae bacterium | reverse complement strand
GGAAGAAGACTCTACTGATGCACGCGGTCTATCAATGTTTGTGTATGACAAACGCGATGGGGGAGTAGATGTGCGCCGCATCGAAAACAAAATGGGTATCAAAGGATCGCCTACTTGTGAATTAGTTTACAAGAATGCTAAAGCAGAATTAGTGGGGTCGCGCCGTATGGGCTTGATCAAGTATGTAATGTCGCTCATGAATGGTGCTCGTTTAGGTGTGATGGCACAATCAGTAGGTCTTTGCGAGGCAGCTTATCGCGAAGCTTATGAATATGCTAACTCTCGGCGTCAGTTTGGAAAAGCCATTATAGAATTTCCTGCAGTGTACGAAATGATTGCTAATATTCGTGCAAAAACAGATGCTTCAAGAGCAATGTTGTACGAAACTGCACGTTTTGTGGATATGTACAAAGTATTGGATGATATCTCTAAAGACCGCAAACTTACTCCTGAGGAGCGTGCCGAAATGAAATATTACTCTCGATTGGCCGATGCATTTACCCCTTTAGGTAAGGGAATGACTTCTGAATATGCTAACGAAACTACTTATGATGCTATACAGATTCATGGTGGATCGGGCTTTATGAAAGATTATGCATGTGAACGTCTTTATCGCGATGCACGTATCACTAACATTTACGAAGGAACAACCCAACTACAAGTGGTAGCAGCCATTCGCCACGTAACCACTGGTACATATCTGAAACGCATCAAGGAGTATGAAGAGATGCCATTGACTCCCGAATTAGAAGGACTGCGCAGACCTCTCATCAAAATGACAAAGATGTACCAAAAGTTGGTGGAGATTGTAACAGAACCAAAAGACCCTGAGTTTCTAGATTTCAATGCACGCAGATTGGTCGAAACTGCCGGACACATTGTGATGGGATATCTGTTGCTGTTGAGTGCAAATGATAATCCTGAACTGTTCCGCCGTTCTGCAGAAGTGTATATTCATTATGGACAAAACGAAGTAATCAAAAACTACAACTTTGTAACCAAGTTTCGTATCGAAGATTTGGGGTACTACAAGCCATTATTGAATAAGTAGAGCACTATCTTTTAAAGAAAGAAAGATTATATTAAATTGAAACGGACACCTTTATGCGCACAAAGGTGTCTGTTTTTTTGTATAATTAGCTCAGACATTAAAGAAATTAAATGCAAAATTGTCTGTTTGTATCGTATCTTTCAGAAAGACGATACTAATAATCACATCTTGTTGCTAATAGAGCTTTTGGTCTTATTTATTTTTTTTACCTCCACATTGCTTTTCACACTAAAAGTACCTCCTTTTCATTACAAATAGAAGTGCCATAGCTCATTTTTTTCCTATATCCAAAGTTCTTACTTATCTTTGTTTGGTATAAATAACACAAATAACAATATTATGAATTCATTTAGTGAAAAGGCTATTGCTATTTTTGACAAAGCCACAGCAAATTATCATTTAACTAATGATGTAAATACACCTATCAACAATCCGCATGATGAAGGAACAATTGAGAGCTTCTTGTATGAAAAGAACTGGATTGATGTAGTTCAGTGGCACTTAGAAGATATCATTCGCGATCCTAACATCGACCCAGTGGAAGCATTAAAGATTAAACGCACT
>CAYTJC010000465.1:0-1629 GCA_964437875.1 uncultured Dysgonomonadaceae bacterium | reverse complement strand
CTATCTCACTCATCAATTCTTGTAGTTTCTCACCTTCATCCACATTGGCAGGACGGTGCAAAGTCATTACAATGTATTCACGTTCTTTCAATCCCAATTCATCCCACACAGCAGGTTTCTTAAAGTTAGGACGTTGCTTAAATAGCGTATCTATCATGGTGTTACCCACAAAGAATATCTGCTCTTCCTTTACACCACTCTTTCTAAGGTTTTCATTAGCCAACTCCGATGTGGTAAAGAAGTAATTGGTAATACTATCTGTTACCAATCTATTTATCTCTTCTGGCATTGTCCAGTCACCCGAACGAATACCTCCTTCAACGTGGGCAACTTTGGTGTGCAACTTCTGTGCAGTAATGGCACAAGCCATAGTAGAAGTAACATCTCCCACTACCAATACTAAATCAGCAGGGTTTTCCATCAACTCTTTCTCAAAGCGAGTCATGATGGCAGCAGTTTGTTCTGCTTGCGTCCCTCCACCTGCACCTAGGTTATTATCTGGTTCTGGTATCTCCAATTGTTCGAAGAAATCACCACTCATTTTTTTGTCGTAGTGTTGGCCTGTGTGAATTAGGCGATAGTTTATTTGTTTACCTTCATCTTGTGCTTTTTGAATAGCATGGATGATGGGGGCAATTTTCATGAAGTTGGGGCGTGCGCCCGCAATGATTGTTATTTGCATAATATATTATTTTATACTTGAATAGCTTGCAAAATTATTCTCTCCAACTTCCTTATCGCATTTTCCCAAGCAAACTCTTTAGGAAATGGTTTAGCTGGTTCATTATTCTTTAGTATTTCAATAGCTCTGTTAGAGATATTGCTTTCAAAGTCATTATCTAATCTGAACACATTGCTCATGCCTATTACTTCGGGTATGCCGCCCACGTCGGATCCCACAACTGGCACCCCACATGCTAACGCCTCAAGCGTTACTCTGGGCAACCCTTCATTAAGACTGGGCAACACCAATAGATTCATTGCATTTAATAAATCTGGAATTTTGGATGGTATAACTTTTCCAAAAAACTTACAGTTCGACTTCAATGATTGCAGCTCTTTGCGCAATGTTGCTTCCAAATCACCATCTCCAATTATCCAAAACTGAGTATTGTGGTCGAAGCTGGCAATTTGCTTAAAAATCACAGGAAGTGATTTAATGTTTTTAATAGGCACAAGATTACCAATAAATCCAACCACCCTTTTGCCATCAGCATCATGTTTTATCTTGGTAGCTCGTATTGCATTTGCGCTTTGTTTCACAAATGCATCAGCAGGTCCAGTATATAACACCTCTTTGTTCGCATTAGCGGTGATATTATCAGATGTATGCATCAAACGTTTACTTACAAACAGATTCATGCGAGCAGCTTCAATAATCTTTTTGAACAAAGATTTAGCCTTAATATTCATCACAGGCATCACATTAATATCCGACCCATGCCATGACGCTATATAAGGAGTTCCAAAACTCTTATTAGTTTCATAAGCCAGATAATTGGCATCAGGTCCATGAGCCATAATCAAATCATAACTTTTCAACTCCTCTTTGTGAGGAGCTATATATTTGGCATCCATCATAGCCTTTTGTCTCAGTTTTATTGTCAGAATATAATCAAAAAGTGTATG
>CAYTJC010000464.1:0-1633 GCA_964437875.1 uncultured Dysgonomonadaceae bacterium | reverse complement strand
AACATGGAGTATATGGGTATTGAATTAGATGAAGAGTTGAACGATGCAACCTATTCAAAAGAAGCAGTGATAAGCAAACCAACATCTAAAGTTAAGGTGGTGGTTATTCCCACGGATGAGGAGCTTACTATTGCACAGGATACAAGTATGATATTGGAAACTGTAAAAGTAGAGGAGTAGATATTTGTATAACAAATATAATTGTGATGAAAGCAAGTAATAAAAAGAGGATGTCTCCGGGAGATATCCTCTTTTTTGTGTAGTTACAAAGAATACAACTATTTGAATTGGAAAAGAGTCTAAAAACTTCGAGTAAATATAATTTATCCCTTGCTTTCTTAGCAATTGATACATTAAAAAACTTTATTTCTCCACAAACTTCATTTTCTTAAACAATTCATTTACGTCTACAATCGCAATGCGCGATGCAATATCAGACATAGCATATGGAATTATTAGTTTATCTTTCAAAAGCATACTCCCACAAGAGTAAATAACATTGGGCACATAACCTTCGCGTTCTTCTTCATTGGCAGTTAAAAGAGGTTCTTCTAATCGAGCAATTACTTTCGTTGGGTCTTCCAAGTCTAATAGTATTACTCCAATAGAATATTGACGCATACTGCCTACTCCATGCGTCATCACTATCCACCCTTTATCCGTCTCAATAGGCGATCCGCAATTACCAATCTGAAAAAACTCCCATGGTTCTTCTGGCTCTTGTATTAATGTGGCTTCTTGCCAAAAATGCATGTTGTCAGAGTACATGATAAAATTGTTTTCACCATCTTGACGCGACAACATGGCGTACTTACCATTTATCTTTCGTGGGAAAAGTGCCATCCCTTTGTTTTTAACACCTTCGCCATTTAGTGTTATCATCTTGAATGTTTGGAAATCTTCTGTTTCAATTAATTGTGACAATATCCGTCTCCCATTATAAGCAGTGTAGGTTGCATAGTAAGTAATATCCCCGTTGTCATGAGTGAATTTTACGAATCGTGCATCTTCAATTCCTTTACTCTCATTGGCTGATACCGGAAATATTACACGTCCAGACAATGAAGTTTCTTCATCAAATCTAATTTTGTAATTGGAGTCTGCCAACCAATGAATAGTGGTAGTGGTCCAACTGTCTGGAGTAAAATCTGTATCTAGAAATATTTCTCTAATGCTTTTACGTAGTTCCTCGTGAGTGAAAAAAGTTGGAAGGCTGCTTAGTATTAAACTACTGGTCTCATTCCATGCTTTCAAATCTTTTAGTTTCAATTGAAAAAGATTGTTGTCATAAAAAGCATCATGAACCATCTGGGGAGTTTGTACATACTCAGAAACAGTGTCGAAATTTAGAGATAGATTTTTATCTAATATTCCACTCCGAAATACAATAGACGATATATGACCTTCGCCAGTTGCACGTAAACTCATGATAAAACGTATACTTCCTTCAGGTAATAAACTTTGATCTGGATGAAGTACAATAGATGGATTGAAAAGGGCAGCCGATTCAATTGAATATTCCATTGTGAAATAGGCTCCAATGAGTAGCTTTTGGGTATTGCTTATAGTCTCTTTTTTAACAACATATTCTGATACCCTATCATAATGTCTCATCAATAGTTGCTCAAGGTTT
>CAYTJC010000463.1:0-1652 GCA_964437875.1 uncultured Dysgonomonadaceae bacterium | reverse complement strand
GGTGCGGAATGTAAACCAATTATAACACTGTTTTGAAATGTAACTGCTGTAAAGATGCCCAAGGTGGGCATCTTTTTGAGTATTCTGTTGTCATAAAATCAATATTTTCTTGGAAATCGGCATAGTGAAAAAATTATTATCAAAAATAAATGCTTTGCATACAACCCATTGCACCATTTCAACTTTCAATTCTTCGCGTTCTTTGTGCCTCCTCTGAGTCCTTGGCGGTTAAATACATTTGCATTTATCAGTGTTCATCTGCTCAATCAGCGTCATCAGTGTGCTAATTTTCACATGCGATAGCATGAACAAAGGCACTGGTTGGGAGACTAGCACCAGCAGGAGAAGGGCGTTGCCCTTATATCCCAATGAAATAAAAAATCCGATTTCATAGGGCAAGCCACTTACTGTTTTTGCCTTGACGCAAAAAAATAAGCAAAAAAAGTCAAGACTGCGCCCGCTTTACTCGAAAAAATAGCATGCGAAAGGCTGAAATCGTCAAAACTCGTTCCGATAGTAATCGGAACTCAAACAGAGACGATTTTTAACCGCCTCTCTCACTTGTTTTTCGGTTCATCGGTCGAGGTCAGTCGGCAGAAGAGTCTGTCATTCTATAACTTTTAATTTCAAGCTATTTACTTTAATCCTTACTCATCACTCCTAGCCCTCCACATCGTAATTCGTAATTCGTAATTAATTATTTGCGCCTACTCTGTGTACTTTGCGGTTAAATGCATTTATCTGCTTAGCTATCACATTAGTCTGTGCAAAAACAAAAAAAGAGAACAATAATCAATCGTTCCCTCTTTTTTCTATTATTTCTCTTATTAAGTTATTGGTTTTACCAAAAGCTACTCTTTGCAAGGTGCTGAGCTTCGAGACCTTGAAACACCTCCTAAATATCCACCATGATGTCTCTTGGCATACTCTATCTCATTAAAACCAATGCGTTTCATTGTCTCTATCACCAACAAATCACCTATCACAGTCATCACTGTAATTGAAGTGGTGGGTGTAAGCTTCAGCGGACACACCTCATCGGGATGTCCTGTAAACAAGCTTACATTGGCCTCTTTAGCTAGAAAACTCTCCGTGTTGCCAGTAATTACTATAACTGGAATAGAAGAATATACGTTGCGTGCCAAGTCTAACAATTCTATTATCTCACGCGTCTTGCCCGAGTTGGTTATCATCAACAGCACATCGTTGCTTTGCAAAACACCCAAGTCACCATGTTGTGCTTCACTAGGATGAAGAAATATGGCAGGTGTGCCTGTAGAGCAAAATGTAGTGGCTATGTTTTGACCAATTTGACCCGCCTTGCCCATACCACTAACTACAAGCTTTCCGTTTTTGTTGTGTACTTGTTGCACTATAAGATCTACTGCTTTGTTGTACTTTTCGTTTACAGGTATGTTACGTATGGCTTGTGCTTCGTGATCTATAATTGATTTTATCTCATCGAGACTCATAAGTGTATGTGTTGTGATCAATTGGTTTTGTTTTTAAATTTTATCTCAGACAACTCCTGATTGGCTTGGGTTATTTTATCTTTCAATCCCTCTTTGTATTCTGATAGTTTTACTTGATAATCGCTATTGTCTGTAGCCAATATTTGCAAAGCCAATATGGCTGCATTGAGCGATGCATTG
>CAYTJC010000462.1:0-1657 GCA_964437875.1 uncultured Dysgonomonadaceae bacterium | reverse complement strand
TTATTTCAGGCATTCATTTCGTCAATTCAATCAACTTTTAATGCCTTAATCTTTGAGAGGAAAAATGCAAGCAGTAAGTTACTCTCATTTTTGAAGTAGTCATTTACTAGAGTGAACTTCTTAATTTCATCTCACGGTGGCGGGGACACGGAAATCTTCTTATTGCACCTTTCTTATCAAAGATTATTCATCTCAAATGAACACAATAACAACAAACTATGAAACAGGGAACAGGTTTTTTATCATTTGCTTCGCTTGTGTTAATCCTTTTTGGATTTGTAGGCACAAGCTGTGAAAGCTATAAGTTTGATTTTGAAAATAACCCTCATGGCAACTTTGATGCTCTCTGGACTATATTGGATGAAAACTACTGTTACTTTGACTACAAAGAAATAGATTGGGATAGTATTGGTATATCTTACCGAGCTCGTGTAACAGAGACCATGAGTAAAGATGCTCTTTTTGATTTAATGGGCTTAATGCTTTCGGAGCTCAAGGATGGGCATGTAAATCTTATTGCTACACACGATATTTCTCGCTATTGGAGTTGGAAAGAAGATTATCCACCTAATTTTTATATTGATATTATAGACGAGTATTTATCGACTGATTATGCCTCTGCAAGTAGTATGAAATATAAAATATTAGAAGATAACGTTGGATATATTTATTATAGTAGTTTCTCAAACGGTGTTTCTAATAGTGGATTAAGTCAGATATTAAATCGTATGTCTATATGCAATGGCATTATCTTGGATGTGAGAGACAATGGAGGTGGAAGTTTGGTAAATGTAGAAAGAATTGCTAGTAGGTTTTTCAATGAGCGTGCACTTGTGGGATTTATCTCACACAAGGTTGGCCCTAAGCACAACGATTTTTCAGATATGTTTCCGATGTATGTGGAAAGTTCAAATAGCATACGCTATCAAAAACCTATTGTCATTCTCACAAATAGAGGATGCTATAGTGCTACTAATGAATTTGTGAGTACCATGAAATATGCACACAATGCAACAATAGTTGGCGACAAAACTGGTGGTGGAGGAGGCTTCCCTTTTTCATCTGAATTGCCCAATGGATGGTCTTTAAGATTTTCTACCTCGCCCACCTTTAATGCCGAAAAAGAACACATCGAATTTGGCGTTGAGCCTGATGTAAGATTAGACTTAGCACCTGACGATTTAACGAACATGAAAGATACCTACATTGAATATGCAAGGAGGAGGATAAATGGCTCCTTGTGAAGGTCAACTATAACGCAGAACTCATCTAGGCTTAAAATTGAAATGACAAGTCAACAGTAATCATTTATTCATTTAAAACAAAAAAACCTTTGCTACTTAAAGCAAAGGTTTTTTCAGGTTTTTAAAATATAAAGTGTTTACTCTCTAAATGCTTTTTTCAACATTCCAAACAAAGGCGCGAAGCCCTAGTGCAGGTGTTTTCTCATCTAGTTTTTTCAAAAAGTCGAGTAGTCCATCCACTTGATGATCTTCAACCACAGTAATGATAGCATTGTTGAGTGCAGGCCATGCTTTAGAGCCATAGTGCGGGTCACCCGTTTTGCTACCTCGTCCTGTTAAAGGTTTCCATGAAGTAAAGCCACGAATATTTAAGTGGGTCATCTCTTCGGTAATTCTATAATAGTGTGCTTGGT
>CAYTJC010000461.1:0-1661 GCA_964437875.1 uncultured Dysgonomonadaceae bacterium | reverse complement strand
TCAACCTCTTCTGCAGTTGCAATCACTTCCATGGGGTAGTTGCTATTAAAATCATTAACAGATTCCAACCGCAGCACCTCTGCATCGTTCTTGCTGTCTATCGTTATATTCTCAGAGCTGTCAGTTGTGCCCACAGTCTTATAGGTAGCTTGGGGATAATTGCGACTTCGCCCTAAAGTGTAGGGCAAATAATAGATATAATAGATCCCTTTTCCAGAAGTAGGTTCAAAAGCAATCACTCCTTTCTCAGCACCCATTGCTAGCTGTTTCACATTTGTCACCATCTCATTGGTGGTACTATCCACTACATATACTTTCTGATTAGGCGTTACATTTCTATTTCGCCAATCTACTTCAATGGTTACTTCCTTTGCATTCTTGTTCACCTGTATTACTGCCCTTTGGTTGCCCAATGAGTCAGAATCCCAACCCTCCTCTTGAGGTGGATATATGTGCTGTTGAGCCACTGCTGATTGAATAATGCATTGACTACAAAGTAGGATAGAAAAAAGAACCGCTAGTTTTACTGAAATAAAATTATTCCCCTGCATAATATTCTGGTTTTTAGATGAGTTTTCTACAACCGAAGAGAGAGGTACATATTTTAGTTGATATGGAATGAAATGAAATGAAAATTCCCCTCCCTTTATATTTTTGTGCTTACACTGCTTGGTACGTTTGCACCCTTTCTTAGAGTTAGTTTGGTATGATGGTATTTTTGAGGGCTGCTAGTAATCGAGAGACTGTTTTTTCTAAGATTATTACAGCGTTATATGGCACATGTTGCCAATAATAACTAAAAACACGATCTAAAGATAACATATTCCTTAATCAATTGAAACTTTCAAGTGCTTTTTTTCATTTGAAAATAAGTATGTTTTATTTGGGTGGATTAAACGAGCTGCCTACACACAAAAAAAAAGAGAAACATCTCCTTTCAGAAACATCTCTCTCTTTATATATCAAAACTACCGAAGATTGATAGGCTATACGCTTTGTCCTCGCTTTATATCACTACTTAGGATCTGTCTTTGTGTCAATATCCATTTTTCTACTTTCACCATAAGGTTTGCCGTCATCGTTATATCTAAATTGCTCAGCACCTAGCTCGCCACTCTCAAACTTATCTAGGTCATCTTCTCTGTTTTCAACATCGGGAGTGCTTTCGGGGCGAGAGGCATCGGGCTCTATCATGTCAATGGGTGTATTTTTGTCAAACTTGCTCTCTTCTAGCTTCTTAGGTTCTTTTTCTTTGCTTTTCTCCAATCTTTTAGGATCTTCCTTTTTGCTCTTTTCCAACCTCTTTTGCTCTTCGTCTTTGTTCTTCTTGTTTTCCATAATCTTATCTATTTATCTGTTTATTTTTGAAGTGTATGCACACTGGTGTGTGCTAGTATGTGTTACTATTATGAAACAAAGATGATGGAAATATGTTCGGGAGAAGTGGGTATGATGAGAAACTGGGAAGATTTATATAAAAAATCTTGCTCTATGCGGAATTGTTGAAAATATTGATTTTATGACAACGGAATACTCAAAAAGATGCCCGCCTTGGGCATCTTTACAGCAGTTACAATTCAAAGCAGTGTTATAATTGGTTTACATTCCTCACCAATGGCTCTTTAATAGCACTTTGATAATCCGAAAAATTCTAGCAGTTG
>CAYTJC010000460.1:0-1662 GCA_964437875.1 uncultured Dysgonomonadaceae bacterium | reverse complement strand
CTGCAAGACTTGCAAAGAGCCATTGCCTACACCCGTTCTCATGCAAAGGTTTGGAGCATCGATGAGAGCAAAATAGGTGTGATAGGTTTTTCGGCAGGTGCTCATTTGGCAGCAATGGCAAGCAATAGCTTCCATGAACTTACCTATCCTCCCACAGATGAGTGCGACAAAGTGAGTGTTCGTCCCGACTTTTGTATGCTCATTTATCCCGCTTATCTGGATGGCAAGAATTTTTCGCTTGCTCCCGAAATAAAAGTAACCTGCAATACACCTCCCACATTCTTGGTGCAAACACAGGACGACTATAAATTGCTCAACAGTAGCCTATTCTATTACTATGCCCTGAAAGAGGCAGACGGCTCAGTGGCCATGCACTTGTATCCATCGGGCGGACATGGATATGGACTGCGTGATACAGGACATTTGGTGAACGAGTGGCCCGAAAGAGCCGAGAGCTGGTTGCGCAATATCGGAATGCTATAGAAACAATATAAATGGATGAACTGTTCATGAATTGGGCTACATGATTTTATCAATCGCTCTGCCATCTTTATTACTGCAAAAACAAGCAACACACTATTATGGAACAACAACCCGCACTACTTCTTTTTCCCGATGGAGCACCTGGTGAAACGGAGAAATTGGAAGAGAAAGAAAACCCTTTTAATATTAAAGTGGGCAACTTGCCCGTGAGAATAATTGCTGATGTGAGTGAGCCCACCATCACATTTTTTGCTGCACCCAAGAATGACAATTCTGGAGCTACTATTATTGTCAATCCCGGAGGTGGCTACAATGTCTTGGCCTACGATTTGGAGGGCACAGAAGTATGCCAGCTGTTCAATAGCTATGGCATCAATTGCGTGTTGGTCAAATATAGGGTGCCGCGTCGCAAAGATAGGGCTAAACATGCCGCCCCTCTGCAAGACTTGCAAAGAGCCATTGCCCTCACCCGAGCCTATGCCGAAGAGTGGAGCATCGATGAGAACAAAATAGGAGTAATTGGTTTTTCGGCCGGAGCACTCACTGCTGCAGTAGCCAGCAATAGTTTCGAAGAACTTTCGTATCCATCCATTGATAAATGGGATGAAACGAGTGTTCGTCCCAATTTTTGTATGCTCATCTATCCCGCCTATTTAGATGGCGAAAACTTCTCTGTGGTTCCAGAATTGAAAGTAACCAAAGAGACCTGTCCCACATTTTTAGTGCAAACGCAAGACGATCATAAGCTGTTGAACAGTAGTCTTTTTTATTACTATGCCCTGAAAGAGGCAAAAGTGTCTGTTGCAATGCATCTCTACCCAACAGGGTATCATGGCTATGGCGTCCGCAATACGGGCCATTTGGTAAATGAGTGGCCAGAGAGGGCTGTGGCGTGGTTGAAGAGTTTGAAAATTTTGAATTAAGAATTAAGAGTTAATAGTTAACTTTCTGATTAATAGATTGTAGGGGCAATTCGCAACTCGTCCGTTGGCAATACATAATAGTAAAAGCTATATTAAAATACCCTGTCATTCTGACCGGATGGGAAGAATCTGTTTAATTGTTATGTATCTCCGGCTGGCGCTGGTCTCTGACCAGTGCCTTTGTTCATGTTGTATAAAATGAAATGAAACCTCCATGATTTTTCAAACACCCATGAGCATGAAAATGTATTGATTT
>CAYTJC010000459.1:0-1673 GCA_964437875.1 uncultured Dysgonomonadaceae bacterium | reverse complement strand
GATGAGCGATAATAAGAAACGTTTCTGTTTGTTCATTCTGTTGTTTCTGTGAAAAGAAAAAGAGTACACCTTTTGTATCTTTTAAATTATTAGTTCATGCAAAGATTGCATATTTATATTGTAGTTGCACTATAAACACAGTAAATTGGTTAGCAAATAGACAAAACTAACACTTCTACCAGTGCTAACTTGCGCAAAACAATGCTATGTTGTACATCTATCTTCAAAGTAAATAAGAGCAAAGTAAATAAAAAAAACTCACGTTACTGTGAGTTTTTGATTTTTTAAACATATTGAGATAAATCAATCAAACATTACGTAATCATTTATACCGGTTGTGCGATAGTATTTTATCAACACTCTTCCTGCTTTTTTTACGTAATGGCTGCGTTCCATACCCAATCACTATATCGAGCCATACCCGCTTTGAGGAGGGTATATGCAATAGGTCTTTCACCTTGTCTTCGTCAAACCAACCCACAATGCACGAGCTCAAACCTTCGGCTTCTGCAGCCAAAACAATGTGTGCAGCAACAATGCCTAAATCCATTTGAGCAAAGTCTTTTTTCTTAATCCATCCGCCAATTCCCGAACTAATGTTTACTTTCTCCTCCACAAGTAATAAATGCACAGGAGCTTGCTTGGTGAAATGATTCATTCCCAACACACGAGACGAAGTGGCATCGGCAATTTTATTTTTCAGCTCTGGCTCATCTACCAATACAAAACTCCACGGCTGTGCATTGCAAGCAGAAGGTGCCAGACGAGCTATTTCAATAATGCGTTCAAGCTTTTCTTTCTCTACAAGGCGTTCTGGGTCAAATGACCTTACACTTTGTCGTGATGATACCAGTTCTAAAAAATCCATTGCTTTTGTTTATTGATGGTTCAATCAGCTTCTTAATGCAAGAATCCTGCTGATATACTTACCTATTATATCAAATTCAAGATTCACCAAAGTGCCTTTTTTAATCTGATGGAAATTGGTGTACTCATAGGTGTAGGGTATAATTGCAACCTCAAAGGTATCATCGGTAGGATTAACAACTGTAAGGCTCACACCATTCACAGTCACCGAACCTTTATCTACAGTGAGATATCCTTTTTGAGCCATCTCTTTATCGAAGTTGTATTTAAATTTGAAATACCAACTTCCGTCAGCCTCTCTCACATTTTCGCAAACAGCTGTTTGATCTACATGGCCCTGCACAATGTGCCCATCAAGGCGACCATCCATAATCATACTGCGCTCTAAGTTCACCTTGTCGCCCACTTTCAGGACACCTAAGTTAGACACATCCAGAGTTTCTTGTATGGCAGTCACTGTGTAGGTGTCGTCTGTGAGGCTCACAACTGTTAAACAAACTCCGTTATGAGAAATACTCTGATCAACTTTCAATTCATTAGTGAAAGTACATTTCAATGTGAAATGCACATTTCCTTTATCTTTTACTACAGCTTCTACTGTAGCAGCTTCTTCTACTATTCCTGAAAACATATTATATATTTAAAATGATTGAATAAACTTTTGAGGTTTATAATTCCTCTTTTTATTTACCAAATAGATGCACGATTCTCTTTTGGAAGATACATTGCGTTTGTTTCTTTTATGTCAAAGGCATCATACCAAGCATCGATATGTGGTAATGCACCATTTACACGCCATTTGCCCA
>CAYTJC010000458.1:0-1676 GCA_964437875.1 uncultured Dysgonomonadaceae bacterium | reverse complement strand
ATTCTTACCTCTTCACTCAAATTTACGTATCTTTGTAGTAAACAGAAAAGAAAGACAGAAGCTTATGAGTTCACCTTTAGCAGAACGCTTGCGACCACAAACACTGGATGATTTCGTTGGCCAACAACATTTGGTTGGCAAAGGATCGGTATTGCGCAAAATGATAGACTCCGGGCGCATTCCCTCCATTATACTCTGGGGCCCTCCAGGAGTGGGCAAAACCACGCTCGCCAATATTATATCCAATGTGTTGGAAGCCCCTTTCTACAAACTTAGTGCCATCAATTCAGGTGTGAAAGATGTGCGCGAAGTGATTGAAAAAGCCAGTAGTAATCGTTTTTTCAGCACCGCTGCCCCTATTTTATTCATAGATGAGATTCACAGGTTCAGCAAATCGCAACAAGACTCTCTGCTGCATGCAGTGGAAACGGGTGTGGTTACGTTGATTGGTGCAACTACCGAGAATCCCTCGTTCGAAGTCATTCGCCCGCTCTTGTCTCGCTGCCAGGTGTATGTGTTGAAACCGATGGAAACGGCCGATTTGGAAGATTTACTGCAACGTGCGCTCACCAAAGACCACTTGTTGCAACAAAAACAGATTGAGGTGAAAGAGACCACTGCTCTCTTCCGATTTGCCGGAGGCGATGCCCGCAAATTGCTCAATATTATCGATTTGGTGGTGGAGGCTGCTGTAGATGACAGAATTGTGATTGACGATAAAATAGTGTCGGAACGATTGCAAGAAAACCCCGCAGCTTACGACAAAGGGGGCGAAATGCACTACGATATCATCTCAGCTTTCATCAAATCCATCCGCGGTAGCGACCCCGATGCCGCCATCTATTGGTTGGCACGCATGGTGGAGGGCGGCGAGGATCCTAAATTTATAGCCCGCCGTTTGGTCATTTCTGCTTCCGAAGATATCGGTTTGGCCAATCCCAATGCTCTTTTATTAGCCAATGCTTGCTTCGATACGCTTACAAAAATCGGATGGCCCGAAGGGCGCATTGTTCTGGCACAAGCTACCGTCTATTTGGCCACATCGCCCAAAAGTAACTCTACCTATTTGGCCATCAACAAGGCTATGGCCACTGTGCGCGAAACGGGCAATATGCCTGTTCCCATGCATTTACGCAATGCTCCCACCTCGCTCATGAAGGAGTTGGACTATGGGAAGAACTATAAATATGCGCACGATTTTGAGAACAACTTTGTGGAGGATAATTTTTTTCCGGAGCAGTTGAAGCAAAATAAATTTTGGGAACCACAAAACAATGCTGCTGAAAATAAAATTGTGGAGTGGTTGAAGCGGTTGTGGAAGAATAGGTTTTGATTAATTGACAGTTGACAAACTGCAAAGGGAGTGATGAGTGAACAGTAAACAGTAAGAAGTGAACAGTTTTTAATAAAGGCCTTACCGGCCAATGGTGGTTTAAATTTTGTGTACTCCGCTCGCGCCGATTTCGTAATCTGCCTGCCCCGTGAAATCTATTATTTCATTGCACGGGTTGTGGTTTCAATTTTGTTGCGCTCGCCCCGTTTTCTATATCGGTGTGTTGCTAAGCAAAAGGAAGAGAAAGAAGAGAAAATGGGATCACCAGTA
This sequence comes from uncultured Dysgonomonadaceae bacterium, assembly GCA_964437875.1. Taxonomy (GTDB): domain Bacteria; phylum Bacteroidota; class Bacteroidia; order Bacteroidales; family Dysgonomonadaceae; genus UBA2632. The sequence goes on along the minus strand of CAYTJC010000458.1, from coordinate 73 downwards.
AAAGTATGTGTTTAACTATTTTTTTATCAACATACCGTATTCGTTTGACCAGTTTATACAGGCCGCATCTACG
>CAYTJC010000457.1:1253-1679 GCA_964437875.1 uncultured Dysgonomonadaceae bacterium | reverse complement strand
GGAGCGTCTGCTACTCCATCAAGTTTAGCATTGTTAAACCAACCGCTAATGTGTTGATAAGCTTTTGATATATGATAGAAATCAATATTGGTCTTGTCTATAGAGTGTTTGTATCTTTTACTTTCGAAAAAGTATTTACTGTCGGTCTTTGTTTCAAAATCAATTGTATAAAACTTAGGGTTCTCTCCAAGTTTCGCCTCTATACTTTCTGGAACAACTGTTTCGAGATAGTTAAGTATAATGAGCAAAGTGATTAGTCTTTGCTGACCATCGATTACCTCCCATCCATCCACAGCTTGATTATCATTACTAGTCCATGATTTCTTTCTCACTACTATTGGTTGTAGGCAATAAAAGGGGTTGATTTGCTTCATCATACTCTGGTTTTATGTAAAACTTCTTTTGAAATTTACTGACATAGTTTTT
>CAYTJC010000457.1:0-1243 GCA_964437875.1 uncultured Dysgonomonadaceae bacterium | reverse complement strand
CATCATACTGTGATATTGCAATAAGTCATCCAGCAACTCGGTTATCTCTTGCTTGCCCCATCTAAAGCCTCTTTGATAACGTGGTATTAAAAAGTTGTATTTTAACAGTTTTATTATAGGGCGAACACGTGGGTTTTCTTTAGCTGCGTCTCTCTTTCTTTTTATTCTTTTGGCTCTATGTATATGTTTTCTCATATTTATTTTTTAGTGAACAAAGTTAACATTTATAACAATACAATCCATTAACAAAATATAGTTTAATGCAATTTTTTTGTCTCACTATTCAATTTGTCACTTATAATTGAATAAAACATCAAAATGCTATTTTATTTCCATTATTTATTACTATTTTTACAGCTCCTTAGAGTTCATTCTTGCAGTCTATCTCTCAAAAAGATTGTTTGTAGTGTATGTAGATAGGCCACTGCTGGAGTTATTAAAAGAGTAAACAACTGTACTTACAATTAGTGGTACAAAATATATTTTTTACAAATGAAAGATTTATCAAACAGATTAATGTCTCTTTCCGAATCGGAAACCTTAGTAATGTCGCAAAAGAGTGCTGAATTGAAAGCGCAAGGCGTGGATGTAATAAACCTAAGTGTGGGCGAACCCGATTTTGCTACACCCAACCACATTAAGGAAGCTGCCAAGCAAGCCATCGACAATAATTTCTCTTTCTATTCGCCTGTTACAGGCTTCCCTGATTTGAGAAAAGCTATTTGTGAGAAACTGAAAACTGAAAACCACCTCACCTACACGGCCGATCAAATTGTTTGCTCTAATGGTGCCAAACAATCTATCTGCAATGTGATATTGGCAATGGTGAACGAGGGAGATGAGGTAATTATTCCCGCACCTTATTGGGTGAGTTATCCTGAGATGGTGAAGTTGGCAGATGGTACGCCTGTAGTAGTGGGTGCTGGCATTGAGCAAGATTTTAAAATTACAGCCGATCAATTGGAAAGTGCTATAACTTCCAAAACAAAGGCTCTTATATTATGCTCTCCTTCCAATCCAACGGGCAGTGTGTATAGTCAAACGGAATTGAAGGCATTAACCGATGTGTTGGTAAAACATCCACATGTATATGTAATTTCGGACGAAATATATGAACATATCAATTATGTTGGCAAGCACGAAAGCATTGCTCAGTTTCAAGAGTTGAGCGAGCGAATGATTATTGTGAATGGTGTGTCGAAATGTTATGCCATGACAGGATGGAGAATTGGCTGGATGGCTG
>CAYTJC010000456.1:0-1679 GCA_964437875.1 uncultured Dysgonomonadaceae bacterium | reverse complement strand
CAGTTCTATAATAAATAGCATTAGCAATATCAGTAATCTCTGCACGTGTTGGGCGTGGATTACTTATCATTGAGTGAAGCATTTGAGTAGCTACAATAACTGGCTTTTTGTAATAAATTGCTCTACGAATCAATGCACGTTGAATAGCTGGAATTTTCTCTTGTGCAACTTCTATACCTAAATCTCCACGAGCCACCATAATACCATAAGCAACCTGAAGAATTTCATCAATATTATCAACACCCTCTTGGTTTTCTATTTTTGCAATAATCTTTATATGACTATTGTGCTCGTCCAATATTTTTTGAACATCCAATACATCTTGCTTATTTCTAACGAAAGAGTGAGCAACGAAGTCAACATCGTTTTCTATAGCAAACTTAATATTATGAATATCCTTTTCAGTTAATGAAGGCAAGTCAATACGAACATCAGGAATGTTCACGCTTTTTCTACTGCCAACAATACCGTCGTTTTGAGACACACAGACCAAGTATGTATCATGCACCTCCACAACTTTTAAATCAACTTCTCCATCATCAATCAAAATATCCTTGCCCACATCCATGCGTTCTGTAAGATTTGGATATGAAACGTAGATTGCTTCTTTAGAAGAAATTCCTTCAGGATTACCCTCCACACGAATTACATCACCAGTTTTAAGGATAATATCTTCGTCTTCAAAGGTTGAAGTTGTTCTAATCTCAGGTCCTTTAGTATCCATGAGCAATCCAATACGGCTAGAAACCTGACGCACATTATTCATGATTTTCATGAAGCCTTCGTCATTAAGATGAGCCGAATTCATTCGAACCACATTCATCCCTTCATCAAACAGTTGTTGCAGGAAATCAACCTCACATTTTCTATCAGATATTGTCGCAACTATTTTAGTGTGTTTAAGCATAATTTATTTATTGTATTTAGAATTATTTATATTAGAGAGTTTTATTTTTTACCAATCAACTCGATTATTGCATCTATTGCTAAACTGTATGAGTTCATTCCGAAACCACTTATTATTCCCACGCAAGAAGAAGATATATGTGAAATACGCCTAAACTCTTCGCGTGAATAAACATTTGAAATATGAACTTCAACTACAGGTGCAGTAATAGCTTTAATTGCATCACCAATAGCTACTGAAGTATGAGTATATGCACCAGCATTCAAGATAATGCCATCATAATTAAATCCAGTTTCATGAATTTTGTTTATAATCTCTCCTTCAATGTTAGATTGAAAAAAATCTAACTCCAGAGAGGCATAACTTTGTTTCAATAGATTAAAATACGCATCAAACGATTGACTACCATAAATCTCAGGTTCTCTTTTACCAAGAAGATTTAGGTTAGGTCCATTTATAATTTGAATTTTCATTGTTACAGCCTGATTTAGTGTGCAAAGATAGCATTATTTTTTGGAATAGTATAAACAACAAAAGCGACCTTTGTTGGTCGCTTTTATTGAAATTTTATTTTGTTAGTAGTTCTACAAAACTTATTCAGTAGGCACATTTTCTTCAGCAACAGAATAATCTGCAGCCACCATACGTAGATAAGATTTATAACGCCACTTAGCACTTTCTTGTGCTTCCGCATAAAGAGCTTCTGATTCTTCAGGAAATCCTTTTTCAAGCGAAGTATATCGCACTTCTCTTCCCAAGAAATCTTGAAACT
>CAYTJC010000455.1:0-1680 GCA_964437875.1 uncultured Dysgonomonadaceae bacterium | reverse complement strand
AAGAAGGCAGAAAAGTTGGTGTGGTGAGTGTTCATCTATATCGTCCATTTAAAGCTGAAGCTTTATTGTCTGTTATTCCAAAGACTGCTAAACAAATTACAGTAATTGACAGAACAAAAGAGCCAGGTGCAGAAGGACAACCTTTGTATTTGGATGTTCGCAGTGCTTTTTATGGAAAAGAGAATGCTCCCAATGTTATAGGTGGTATTTATGGTTTATCATCTAAAGATACTACACCGTCTCAAATAATGGCAGTTTTCAAAAACATGAAAATGTCAATGCCTAAGAATGATTTTACTGTTGGAATTGTGGACGATGTTACGTTTAAGTCTCTTCCTATGTTGGAAGAAATTTCAATGGATGAAACCATATATGGTGCTAAATTTTATGGATTAGGTTCTGACGGTACTGTGGGTGCAAACAAAAACTCTATTAAGATTATTGGAGACAATACCGATAAGTATGTGCAAGCATACTTTGCCTATGACTCTAAGAAATCTGGAGGATTCACTTGCTCGCATCTTCGTTTTGGTGATGAACCTATTCGATCTACTTATTTGGTGAATACTCCCAACTTTGTGGCTTGCCACGTTCCTGCATATCTCAATCTTTATGACATGACACGTGGGTTAAAAGAGGGGGGAACATTCTTGTTAAACTCAATATGGTCTAAAGAAGAAGTTGGGAATCACTTGCCAGTTCACATCAAAAAGTATTTAGCTGAAAAGAAAATCAACTTCTACATAATAAATGCTACTAAAATTGCATCGGAAATTGGTTTGGGTAATAGAACTAACACTATTTTACAATCAGCATTCTTTAATATCTCAAATGTAATTCCTTTTGATCTTGCTGTAGAGCAGATGAAAGAATTTATTGTGAAATCTTATGGCCGTAAAGGTGAAGAGATTGTGAGAAAGAACAACATGGCTGTTGACAGAGGAACTGAAGTTGAGAAAGTTGAAGTTCCACAAGAATGGGCCAATTTAGAAGAAGTGGAATCAGTTCAAACTGATGTTCCAGAATTTATTAAGAAAGTAGTACAGCCAATTAATGCACAAGGGGGTTATGACTTGCCTGTTTCAGTGTTTACTGGTCGCGAAGATGGTACTTGGGATCATGGAACTAGTAAGTATGAGAAGCGTGGTGTAGCTACGTTTGTTCCTGTATGGAATGCAGAAAACTGTATTCAGTGTAATCAGTGTGCATATGTTTGTCCTCATGCTACTATTCGTCCATTTGTTTTGGATGAGAAAGAACAAGAGGGATTGGGCGAGGATGTAACTCTACTGAAAGCTCAAGGCAGACAATTCCCCAATATGGGATTCCGCATTCAAGTTGATGTGTTGGACTGCTTAGGTTGTGGTAACTGTGCGGATATATGTCCAGGAAGAAGAGGCGAAAAAGCATTAGAGATGGTTCCTATTAGTTCTCAGTTGGAGAATCAAAAGAATTGGGACTATATGATGGATAATGTTTCTAGCAAGGCTCACTTAGTAGATGTGAAGCTGAATGTAAAAAACTCTCAGTTTGCTACACCTCTATTTGAATTCTCAGGTGCATGTTCTGGTTGTGGTGAAACTCCCTATATCAAACTTATTACTCAACTATATGGTGATAGAATGATGATTGCAAATGCTACTGGTTGTTCTTCAATCTATGGAGGTTCTGCACCATCTA
>CAYTJC010000454.1:0-1681 GCA_964437875.1 uncultured Dysgonomonadaceae bacterium | reverse complement strand
CTCTGATTAATAATTGTATCAACTGCAATGGTTGTTTTACCCGTTTGGCGGTCGCCAATAATTAGCTCTCGCTGCCCGCGTCCAATAGGAATCATTGAGTCAATGGCTTTCAGTCCGGTTTGAAGGGCTTCATTTACAGGCTGCCTATATATAACTCCTGGAGCTTTTCTCTCAAAGGGCATTTCAAACATTTCTCCACCTACTTTTCCTCTTCCATCCAATGCTTCGCCCAAGGGGTTGATAACCCTTCCTAGCATATCCTCGCTAACAAAAATAGAGGCAACTCGGCCAGTTCGCTTAACAATGTCGTTCTCTTTTATTTCATCTGTTGGACCCAACAAAACTGCCCCAACATTGTCAGCCTCCAGATTCATCACAATGGCTTGCATTCCGTTTTCAAACTCAAGTAGCTCGTTAGACTCGGCATTTCTTAAACCATATATACGCGCCACTCCATCGCTTATTTGCAGCACAGTGCCCACTTCATCTAGTTGAATACCAGAATCTATCCCCTCCAACTGTGCACGAAGGATATCTGATACTTCACTTACTTTTATTTTGTTGTCCGACATGTTTCTATAATTTGTTTGTTGAGAAAAGTTGAGTGTTTAAATAATTCGTCTGTTTCTTTCGATGTATTGTTTTTTAATATCATTCAGTTGTCTGCTTAAACTAGCATTCCAACGAACAAAATCTAAATCTAAAATAAACCCACCTAGAATGCTAGGATCCACAATTTTTTCCAACTCTAGCTTACCTTTCGCTTTTAATTCTATCGATTTTATTAGCTGATCCTTGGTGGCATCATCAATTTCGACAGCAGTAATTAGTTTACCATAAAGTATATTTTTGCTTTTCCTGTACAATTCTTGATATTGAAGCATTATGTATAGTAGATTGCTCTCTCTATCGTTTTTCAATAGCAGAGAGATAAATCTTTTAAATGCATCGGTAACATCATCGCCACAAGCTGTGAGAATGATGTCTCGTTTCTTCGATTTTGGAGTCAAAGGATTGTTTAGTGCTGCACGTAAGTTTTTAATATTGCCAAAAACATCTATCAAAAATTTAGATTGCTCATAAACTTGATCTTCCACGTTTTCTTTCTGTGCAAATTGCAACAAAGCTTTAGCATACCGCACCGAGATTAATCCTATATTCATTTAATTATACATTTACGATAGATTTATCTCTTCTATAAGACGTTCTATCATGCTCATTTGATCTTCTTTCTCTTTTAGATTCTTCCTTAAAACTTTCTCTGCAATATCTACAGATATAACAGCTATTTCTCGCCTAATAGCAATGATAGCCTCTTCTCTTTCTTCTATAATTTGCTTGCGTGCATTGCTTACAATATGATTTGCCTCTTCTATAGCCATTTCTTTAGCTTTATCAAGAATCAAATCTCTTTGCTTTGCCGCATTAGAAAGAATTAGTGATTGTTCTTTTTTTGCTTCTTCAATGAGTTTTCTGTTTTGTGCTTGAACATTCTCCAGCTTTTCATAAGCTTGTTTTGCTGCAACTAGCGACTCATCTATAAATTTCTTCCTGCTATCCAGTTTATCTAAAATAACTGGAAATCCAAATTTAGCAAGAATAAAAAGCACTAATCCAAATGAAATTACCATCCAGAATACTAATCCTGGATCTGGAGTCAACAAAGATGATGACATATATA
>CAYTJC010000453.1:0-1683 GCA_964437875.1 uncultured Dysgonomonadaceae bacterium | reverse complement strand
GCGCCAATAACAACTACTGCATCCACACTTTTAAACTCTTCATTCACTGCATCCATCTCATACAATTGCTCATACGAAACATCGGCTTCGGCAAGTAACACATTCATATGACCAGGCATTCGACCAGCAACTGGATGAATGGCATACTTCACTTCAGCACCATTCAATTCTAATTGATCTGCCAATTGTTTCACCAAATGCTGTGCCTGTGCTAATGCCATACCATAACCAGGTACTATAATTACAGAATGAGCTGCAGCTAAAACGCCTGCAGCTATTGGGTCTTGTTTGTTAATATCAGCAGTAAGACCAGTTTCAACAGACGATTGTGCATTCTTTAGTTCTGCCAATAGTTGTTGTATTGTTTCTTTTGCATCGCCCAGTTTTAAAACAACACCTTCTGATCTATCATAAAGTGGGTTATTTACTCCAGCATATCCAGGATTCAAGTCGAAGTTGCAAATAATTATATTTTTTGCTTCATCCACATTCAGTATTGGCATGCCATAAATAGGAGTGTCAACTGCATCTCTTGCAGCTGGATTCAACACATCATTAGCACCAATAACAATTACTGCATCCACATTTTTAAACTCCTCATTCACTGCATCCATTTCGTAAAGATGCTCATAAGAAACATCGGCTTCTGCAAGCAATACATTCATGTGGCCAGGCATTCGTCCTGCTACTGGATGTATGGCATATTTCACCTCAGCACCATTCAACTCTAATTGATCTGCCAGCTGTTTCACTAAATGCTGTGCCTGTGCTAAAGCCATACCATAGCCTGGAACTATTATCACAGAGTGTGCAGCAGCCAACATACTTCCTGCAATAGGAGCTTGTTTATCTAAATCGATTTCGAACTGGGTGTCAAAAGTGGGTTGATCATCTTGAAGTTCAGTCAACAGCTCTCTTAAAGTTTCTTTGGCGTCGCCCAGTTTCAAATAAACACCTTCTGTGCGTTTATACAGAGGATTCTCAACACCTGCATAACCAGGATTCAAGTCTAAGTTGCAAATGATTATCTCCTTAGCTTCATCAACATTCAAAATGGGCATACCATAAATAGGAGTATCTGTTGCATCTCTTGCAGCAGGATTCAGCACATCATTGGCACCGATAACAATCACAGCGTCTGTATTTTTAAACTCATCATTCAGAGTATCCATTTCATAGAGTTGCTCATAAGAAACGTCTGCTTCAGCCAATAGTACATTCATGTGACCTGGCATTCGACCTGCCACAGGATGAATAGCATATTTTACCTCTGCTCCGTTTAATTCAAGTTGATCTGCCAACTGTTTCACTAAATATTGTGCTTGTGCCAAAGCCATACCATAGCCTGGAACTATAATTACAGATTTGGCTTTAGCCAACACATTACTTGCTGCAAGTTTTACATCACTTGAAGCAACTGAAGATTTTGTTTCAACTTTTGTTTTTACACTATTGTAATCCATCAATAGTTGCTGTAGTGTCTTTTTGGCATCTCCAAGTTGCAAGTAAACACCTTCTGCTCTTTTGTACAGAGGATTCTCTACACCAGCATATCCTGGCTTCAAGTCGAAGTTGCAAATAATTACCTCCTTAGCTTCATCAACATTCAATATGGGCATTCCATATATAGGAGTATCTTTTGCATCTCTTGCAGCAGGGTTCAGAACATCGTTAGCACCAATA
>CAYTJC010000452.1:0-1683 GCA_964437875.1 uncultured Dysgonomonadaceae bacterium | reverse complement strand
CATCAAAAGGCATCATCTGCACCATTCGCACATCGCGCGGGGAGGATATTTCTGCAGCATGTGGTATGTTATCTACCGAAAAACAAAATGAACTGAAAAAAGGTGCGGAATAGTTGTGGCAATACGTTAATAACAAATATAATATCAACTTTTATTTTATTAGAAAAAGAATAGTCGTATTTTTGTTAAAACAGCTTTTGATGTTTTCTGATCAAACAGATAATTCTCACTCTAAAAACCATATATTATGAAACAATTGAGAGTACTATTTACGTTCATTATCTTAACCTCACTGTTAGGGTCTTGCACAAATTTCTCATCCGGATGGATGTCTTCTTCCTCTTCTGCTACCAATGAAGTATTGGCCATTATTGGCGAAAATGAGTGGCAAGAACCACACGGAAGAGCGCTCTTTGATGTGCTCAACTCGCCCATGGCTGGCATGCCACAAAGAGAAGCAAACTTCAGAATTCTTCAGATTGATCCTAAGAATTTTACCAAAACATTTAAGATGGCGCGCAATATAATAGAGGTGGATATCTCTAACAGCTACACGCAAACCAAAATGACTTCAGAGCTTAATAAGTATGCCAGTGGTCAGGTGGTGCTTACCCTGAAATCGCCAGACAAAGAATCGTTGGAGGTGTATTTGAAAGAAAACCAGCGTCAACTGGTAGATTACTTGATCAACAAAGAGTTGGAGCGCATAGCGCTGTGGTTGAAAAAAGAGAGTGCTACTCCAAAAACACGTATCTATAATACCTTCGGATTCGAAATAGCCTATCCAAAAGGACTGAGCAATATAACAGAAGACGAAAACTTCTTTTGGGCAACTAATAGCTCAGGCGAATCGCGACAAGATGTGGTAATTTTCTCTGTTCCCTACACTTCAGAAAGCATTTTTGAGAAAGATTCTTTAATTGCTACGCGCAACCGCATATTGGGTGAGCATATAAAAGGTTCATTTGATTCTCAGATGAGTACTTCGAAAGCATTTGAGCCCGACTATCGCAAATTAGAAATTGACGGCATTTTCAGGGCAGAACTAAGAGGACTGTGGGAAATGACTACCGATATGATGGGTGGCCCATTTGTGATGCAAGCATTTGTGAACGAAAAGACGAACAGAGTAATCTTTGTGGATGTGTATGTGTATGCACCCGAAAAGAAAAAAAGAAACTTGATGCGCAACCTTGAAGGAGCTTTCTATACAATTACAATTCCCGAAACAGAAGAGTAGTACTCACAACCAAGAGAACATCTATTAGATGCATCTCTTTTGGTACGCTCTCTTAATAATAAAACAACTGATAGACTTATGTCAAACTTAGTAAAAATAGGTATTACCCATGGCGACAGCAATGGGATTGGATACGAGATTCTTTTAAAAGCTTTTACGGACAACCGATTAACGGAGCTTCTCACCCCCATCATATACGGATCGTCGAAGGTGGCCTCCTATCATCGCAAAGTTTTAAATAGCAAGTCGATTCCTTTTAATATGATTACCAATTGCCAAGAGGCAAAAGAGGGACAGATCAATTTTATCAATGCAGTAACCCAAGATGTGAAGGTGGAGCTGGGTGTGCCCAATCAAACTTCGGGCGAAGCTGCCTACTATACACTTGAAGCGGCTGTGGCAGATATCAACAAGTTGGCAATAGATGCCTTAGTAACACTGCC
>CAYTJC010000451.1:0-1688 GCA_964437875.1 uncultured Dysgonomonadaceae bacterium | reverse complement strand
TATATATCCATTGCTATATGCTAAACCTTCAGCCAACTTTCCAGACAGTGCTGCTCGCGAATCAAATTCCAAAGTTAATGTGTCTAAGCGAACTAATTCATTAGAATAGCTAGTAATGTATCCAAATCCGCCTTCAAAGATGATGTTGCGTGGTTTAGCTGCATCACCTCCAGTATTTGTAAATTGAATACGCTTAATCGATTTTCCGTTTTTTGGATCAATCACTTCAATGTAGCTGGTGCCATGAGGAGTATTTGCCCCGAAGCCAGAGCCACTTATAACAGCGTACATTTTACTACCATAAATTTTCAGAGCATTACCTGTGTCACCTAAAGTTGTTCCATTTATAGTTTTGAAATGCTTTTTAGTTAGTATGCCTGTTGCATTGTCAAACCAGGCGATTTCAGAATTGTCACTTCCTGCATATCCTTCACTCAAAATCCAATAACCTACGAGTTCAGGTTTCTTTTCTTGCACAACTTCAAGGATGATTGTCTGATTTTTCAGTGATGTTAAAGTGATCTCAGCTGAGCGTGTCTCGAATTGACTGTTTTCTTTTGCAGTTATAGTGATTTCTTTTTCACCACTCTCATACGAAGCGCTACGCACATCAACTTCCTCGACATCTATAACAGAAATTGACAACCAGCTGGGTATGTCATTGATGGTCCACACCTCATTGCTTTCTAGCAAAAAGGACTGTTGTCCTCCACGATAGGAGAAGTTTATTTTGTTAGACTCTAAATCTGTTAGAAGCTTTGTTTTCTTTTCTTGTGTTATTGTAAGCTTCAATATTGTCCCATTTATTGTGGATAAAATGGCTTCGCTGCTTCGCTCTTCATAATCTGGATTTGTTTTTACAATAACTGTTACTTCTTTCTTGCCTTTAGTGTAGGAAACGCTTCTTGCTGAAATCTCTTCAAAATCTTTTACTTCTACGTTTAACCATTCAGGTAATTCACTTACAAACCATTTGTCATTGCTTTCGAGTACAAATGTTTGTTTTCCACCTTCGGCAGAGAATATAAATGTCTCCGTTTCTAAATCTGTTGTTAGTATTGAGTCAAAATCTTCGTCATTACAAGCCACAAAAGTTACCATTGCGATTAATATCGCATACAATCTAATTCTTCTCATTTTTAGTTTTAAATTAATTATATATTAAATATAACAATTGAGGCCAGGGCCCATGGGCCTGATCAATTGTTCCAATTCCCGAGAACTTTTGTTTAGAATATTTATGGCAGGTTTTCTGACTTACTCATCCTTTGTGCGCCCTTCCCATCTCGGCATGGCGAGACAGTGGATGTTGAGTTTTTGCACAAGGACTTTTGTTGAGCTTACAGCAGCGGGTCTGTTCAGGACTTACACCTGATTCCCTTTTAATCATTAACCTCGAAGTTTAAACTGAAGTGAATGACACCAAAAATCTGTGCAAAGATAGGATTAAAATTTAAGAAATAGAATGTAGTTAAGCTATTAAGCTTGCAAATTACATTTATGCCCAATTTGCAATTAAAGTGCATTGATGATTTTAGGTGTTAAAATGTAATGAAAATAAAGTAATATCTTCCATTTTATTACTTAATCGTTTTACGTTTTGATAAATTTATTACCTTTGTTTCTCATGATGTAAATATATAACGCAATCATTTTTAAATAACTCACTATATTTAGTAATCATAATG
>CAYTJC010000450.1:0-1692 GCA_964437875.1 uncultured Dysgonomonadaceae bacterium | reverse complement strand
CTTGTTGGCTTTATGAAAGACAAGCAGTCGATGATAATAATTGTAGGACTACCGCTTGTACATAAAAACAACCTGTACAATGTTGCTGCAGTTGTGTCATCCGAGGGAATATTGGGTTTTGTGCCAAAACAAGAGATTCCCAATCACAATGAGTTTTATGAGAAAAGATGGTTTTCTAGTGGAACAGAGTTGCAGGATGAAATAGTAGAAATCTCTGCTGGTTATCATCCGTTCTCAACTAATCTGTTATTTGAAACACAATATGCCAAGTTTGGTATAGAGATTTGTGAAGACTTATGGACTCCCTCTCCACCCTCCTCATCACTTTCATTGGAAGGAGCAGATATACTATTTAATCTTTCGGCAAGCAACGAAATTGTAGGCAAGAACAACTATCGGAAATCATTAGTTACAAACCAATCTGCACGTTGCAATGCAGCATACATATATGCATCGGCTGGAGTAGGTGAATCGTCAACCGATTTAGTTTTCTCAGGAGCTTGCTTCATTGCTGAAAATGGAATAATGCTAGCAGCATCTCAAAGGTTTTCTTTAGAAAACGAACTCATTGTACATGATATTGATGTTTGTGCACTACGGAATGAACGGTTGAAAGTAAAAAGAGACAGGCCAATAACGAAAAATGAATATACTCCTATCTATTGTCATCTTGAAACTATTGAAGAATTTGAAGACATGTACCGAAAGTTCAATCCTCATCCATTTATTCCAACTCCACAAGATGAAGATGAAAACCTGAGTGATGCATTCAATATTCAGATAAATGGTTTAGCAAAAAGATTGCTTCACACTGGAGGGAAAACAATCACACTGGGTGTTTCGGGTGGATTAGACTCAACATTAGCACTATTGGTGGTAATAAAAACATTTGATTTATTGGGACTGCCACGTGAAAACATACATGCCATTACGATGCCTGGATTTGGCACTACAGATAGGACATACAAAAATGCAACTGCATTGATGGAGTCAACGGGCGTTACCATTAAAGAGATATCAATAGTTGCAGCGGTGACACAACACCTAAAGGATATTGGGCACGATATAAACGAACAGACCGTAACTTTCGAAAATAGTCAGGCGCGCGAGCGCACACAGATTTTGATGGATTATGCCAATAAAATAGGAGGAATGGTGCTGGGCACTGGCAATCTTTCTGAATTGGCATTGGGTTGGGCTACATATAATGGTGATCACATGTCGATGTATGCGGTGAATGCAGGAGTTCCAAAAACATTGGTAGCGTCATTGGTTAAATGGATTGCTAAAAACCATACTGATGCAAAAAGCAAAGAAATATTATTAGATATCTTAGACACACCTTTCAGTCCAGAACTTTTGTCTGCTGACAAAGAAGGCAAAATTGCACAAGAAACAGAAAGCTTTGTTGGTCCTTATGAGTTGCATGATTTCTTTATTCATCGGATGTTGCGACATGGGGATGAACCTCGTAGAATTCATTTTATAGCACAACAAGCTTTTCAGGATAAATATTCATCAGAAGAGATATTAAAATGGCTAAAAGTGTTTTACCGTCGCTTCTTCTCGCAACAGTTTAAACGCTCTTGCCTACCCGATGGCCCAAAGGTTGGATCTATTAACTTATCGCCTCGTGGCGACTGGAGAATGCCTAGTGATGCAATGGCAACAGTATGGTTGAATGATTTAGAG
>CAYTJC010000449.1:0-1693 GCA_964437875.1 uncultured Dysgonomonadaceae bacterium | reverse complement strand
TCATATCGCCACCTGTTTCATAAACACGCGATAAGATGTTGCCTCGCAGCATACCGGGTGCATTTTCTGCCACCGGCACTTTCGAATTGACACCTGCAACGCCTGATGCATTGAGGTTTCCTTCGAACAATTTATGTCGGTTGGTAGTGAATTGAGAAAGTGGATTGTTGAATTCAAACCCTTCGTAATTCTTGAAGGGATGATCTGTCTTTGAAAGTGACAGGCTCACTTCCGCTTTTAAATTCGATGCGGGAGCACCGTGCAACCATTGTGCATTGAGTGTGCCAGAGAATGTTCCTCTGCTGGCATCAAATATAGAATCCGTTTCTAAGCGAACTTTCAATCTGTTGGGTTTGATAGACTCTATGCGCAAAGGTTGATAGAAAGATGTTCCACCTACTTTAATGTATGATTGCCACACACCAGTTTGAGCAGAAGGATCTGTAACTATCGTAAAGGTATAGAATCCGTTTTCACTCTTCGTCTCCACTTGGCGTTGAAAGAATTGATTTGTTGGTGTATATACTTCCAAAACAACAGGATGATTTTTCGGTAGCTTTTGCTCTTTGTCTTCCAAGATAAACGATACATGAATAGTATCGCCAGGTCGCCACACTCCTCGTTCACCATAAGTATAACCTTTTATTCCTTTTTGAATCTCTTTGCCACTCACTTCAAAGTTACTTAATGAGAGCGACAACTCATCTTTGAGTTCTAAGTAAGCCTTTTCATCGCCTTTATCTGCTGTTACCACAAAAGGTCTCCCCTTTGGATAATCTATAGTGGCAAAACCATTCTTATCGGTAGTGGTATTACCCATCTCTTGCATCTGATAATTATAGAGTGTTACTTTTGCTCCCGAAAGAGGGTCGGTAGTTAGTATATCGTTCACTGCAACAGTAAGCGAGTTGTTATTACCAGCTTTAGCAATCATGCCAATGTTGGATGCTAATACAAACGAATCGACTCTTTTATTTCTATCCAAGAAATAGGAAGGTTTGCATGGATCATCTTTTTCTTTCCAATTATATTCGCTCCAATCAATCTCTTCGTAATAGTAAGGTTGTGTTTTGTCCCACACATTCTCATCTTCTTCTGTAATGAGCTCGTTGGAAAAACTACGCAGAGTATTTCCTTGAGGAATGGCAGGAGTAATGCCTCCACATTTATATAATGAGTAATCTTGCTGCATGCTTAGCTGCACCATATAGATTGCACCAGGGTCTTGCTCTATGAGCGGAGCTAAATCGAGGGCGAACTGGTTCCAGCGTGTCAAGTCTTTTGTTTTATCAGAATCTAACCGGATACGAGCCTTCTTTATCAATCGTCCAAAACGACGAATTTCTCCCGACGAATTATCAGACAAAGAACCCGATTGAAGATAGTAGAGTATATTGTTTTGGTATATCTTTATTATCTTCACATCTACTGCCCACAGGTTCACAGCGCTAAATGGCAATGTGAGTTGTTCCGAATTAGGAAGTATGTTTCCACTCTTCTCTACTTTTATTTGTGGTTTCTCGTCATCCACTTTCAATTGATAAGTGTAGTCTTTAGTCAGTCCTAATCCTATATTATTCTTGATTCCTTCGTTCAATTGTAAGTTCAGTTCATCTTTAGGGAATGTTTCGGGATAGATGAAAAGTACGTTCTTGTCAACTCTGTAGGTGAAGTTATTTACCCCTGATGCAAC
>CAYTJC010000448.1:0-1698 GCA_964437875.1 uncultured Dysgonomonadaceae bacterium | reverse complement strand
CTATTTCAGACTGAGTTCCTTCGTCTTTACCATTCGTTGCAGAGGGGCGAAATTGCTGCAATAGAAAATGAATATATGCACCATATGTACCGGAAAAATGGAGTTCATTTGTTTGCCGATGCTGACGGACAGTTTAAAGCAAGTATAAAAAAAGTATTGCCCACTGGCCATTTAGTTCTATCAACCCATCCTGACAGAGAAGAGCGGGTGTATAGTTTCAAAGAGGTATCGTTTGAGATGTGAAAATCAATCTGAAAAGATCTTTTAATTAGCATCTTCATGGCTTTTTGCAACTACTTTGAATAACTCATGACGTACTATTCTGTAAAATGAATATTTATTAATATTTTTGTGAAGATTATAAATAAGAAAATATATTACTATGGCTCAATATAAACGAGTTTTACTAAAACTGAGTGGCGAATCTCTTATGGGAGAGAAGCAATATGGCATTGACGAAAACAGATTGAACGATTATGCCCTACAAATAAAAGAAATTGCCGATATGGGAGTTCAAGTAGGCATTGTTATTGGTGGTGGGAATATATTTCGAGGCCTATCTGGCACTGCTAAAGGGTTTGATAGGGTGAAAGGAGACCAAATGGGAATGCTTGCTACTGTTATCAATAGTCAGGCATTAAGCTCAGCACTTTCTGCCTTGGGGCAAAGCAATCAAGTTTATACAGCCATCAGAATGGAGCCCATTGGTGAATATTATACCAAATGGAAAGCAATTGAAACTCTTGAAAAGGGTGGGGTGGCAATAATGTCGGGTGGAACGGGCAATCCTTTTTTCACTACAGACACAGCGTCTGCATTGCGCGCTGTAGAAATAGAAGCCGATGTGTTTTTTAAAGGAACTCGTGTGGATGGAATTTATACTGCCGATCCCGAAAAAGATAGCTCTGCAACCAAGTTTGATGAAATATCATTCGATGAAATTTATAACCGAGGACTCAAGATAATGGACCTTACTGCTACAACAATGTGCAACGAAAACAACTTGCCACTTGTAGTGTTTGATATGGATACAATTGGGAACCTAAAGAAAGTAATTATGGGCGAGAATATTGGAACCCGTGTTTATCCTGCCAATATCATAAAGTAAAGTTGGATTTTTAGTTTATATTGTCAATTATATTACCTATTTTTGTTTAGAACACATAAAAACATACACCTATGATAGACCTTCAAGTTTTAGAAAATGAAGTAGAAGAGAAAATGCAAGCTACGCTTGAGTTCCTCGATGAAACATTGTCACGTATTCGTGCCGGAAGAGCCAATGCACGTATTCTGGACAACATAATGGTAGAATATTACGGAACCATGTCGCCACTTACCAGTGCGGCCACTGTTTCTACTCCCGATGCAAAGTCGATTGTGATTCAGCCATGGGAAAAATCAATGCTCAAACCAATTGAGAAAGCCATTATAAACTCTGATGTGGGTATCAATCCCGAAAACAATGGAGAGGTAATCCGTTTGGGTATTCCTCCACTTACAGAAGACCGTCGTAAGCAACTTGTGAAACAAATAAAGCAAGAGGCTGAGGATGCTAAAATTAGTATTCGCAACTTTCGCCGTGAAGGGATAGATTCTATTAAAAAAGCAGTGAAAGATGGTTTGCCCGAAGATACTGGTAAAAACGCAGAGGCTTCTTTCCAAAAAATACATGATAAATATATCAAACTGATTGAT
>CAYTJC010000447.1:0-1701 GCA_964437875.1 uncultured Dysgonomonadaceae bacterium | reverse complement strand
CTGTTTCCTTTGGGTAAAAAAGAAATATTCAAACACATAGTTTTACTACTGATCCTAAATACTAGACTTCACGATATACTCATCTTTTGTACGATGTTATTTGCTATCATAAAGTAAAAGACCGTCTCCAAGTTAAATGGAGACGGCCTTTTGTGATTATTACAATTGGTAATGTAATATCATTTTATAAAATAACTGTTTTAATCATCATCCTGACTCTCTTCGTAAGCTTTCAGTAGCTTTTCTTGAATATCAGATTGCACTAGTTCGTAGTTGGCCAATTTCATAGAGAATGATCCACGACCTCCAGTGATAGAGCTCAACGATGTAGAGTAATTAGACATTTCGGCCAATGGCACTTTAGCCTTTATTTTCTCAAAGCCTGCTTCACTTTCCATTCCCATTATCATGGCACGTCGTCCTTGCAAGTCGCCCATTACATCGCCCATAAAATCACCTGGCACTGATACTTCTACATCATATACTGGCTCAAGAATTTTAGGACCTGCATTTTTAAAGGCTGTGCTAAAAGCATTACGTCCGGCAAGCATAAATGAAATCTCGTTAGAGTCAACAGCGTGCATCTTGCCATCATACACAATCACACGCACATCTCGGGCATACGATCCTGTTAGTGGCCCTTGCTCCATACGGGCAGTTATACCTTTCATGATGGCTGGTAAAAAACGAGTGTCAATAGCTCCACCTACAATACTGTTTACTAGCACTAGTTTTCCTCCCCATTCTAGTTCAACAACTTGCACATCGCGCGATTGAATTTTGAACTCCTGTCCATTGAATTTATATACAGAGGGAACGGGTTCGCCTTCCACGTAAGGTTCAACAATAAGATGAACTTCGCCAAACTGTCCGGCACCACCCGATTGTTTTTTATGTCTGTACTCTGCACGGGCAATTTTAGTAATTGTTTCACGATAGGGTATTCTGGGTTCTGAAAACTCAACCTCTATCTTTTCGTTATTTTCTAATCTCCATTTCAAGGTTCTAAGATGAAACTCTCCTTGTCCTGAAACTATAGTTTGTTTTAACTCCTTGGATACTTCCACCAACCATGTTGGGTCTTCTTCACGCATGCGATTGAGAGCCTCACTCATTTTTTCCGAGTTCGCCTCATTCAAGGGGCTTATTGCTCTGCGATAGCGGGGTTCTGGATATTTGATTAAATCAAACTTTTGTTCCAATCCTTTTGCATTTAATGTGTTGCCAGTCTTCACATTTTTCAGTTTCACAGCTGCACCAATATCACCTGCTTCTAGTTGTTCTACTTTTGTGCGTATCTGTCCAGCAACTGAATATATTTGCCCCAGTCTCTCTTTTGACAAGCGATCTACGTTTACAAAATCATCGCCTTCTTTCACTCTACCTGACATTACTTTGAAGTATGAAACTTCTCCAATGTGTGGTTCAACAGTTGTTTTGAAAAAGAAAAGACTTGCGGGAGCTTCAGAGTCGGGCTTTACTTCTTCACCATCTGTGTTCATTGGTGGGTCCATTTCGTTGGGCGAGGGTGCAACAATGCTTAAAAAGTTCATAACACGATGAACTGCCATGTTCTTTTCTGCCGATGTGCAAAAAACTGGGAATAGGTCGCGGTTGATCATTCCTTTTTGAATACCATCGCGCATCTCCTCTTCGGTCAAAGTACCTTTGTCGAAATACTTTTCCATGAGGGCTTCGTCA
>CAYTJC010000446.1:0-1729 GCA_964437875.1 uncultured Dysgonomonadaceae bacterium | reverse complement strand
TTATAGGTTTTGTAGGGGTACAAAACCTACTCTACTTTTAATTTATTCATTATTCCCACCTGCAGAAACCTACTCCCCCAAAAATAAGTCGCTTTATTTTGATGCGTCAAACTCCGGTTTTATGCAACATGTATTCTTGTATTGTGCTGCATGTTATGGTTTTACGGCTTGCTTGCAATTGTGAGTAAACATTCCCTTTATATGCATCAATTTGTAATGATTGCGCTGCGCTACAAGAAGAATTTAAAAACAGTGATTGTCAAGGCAACACATCTTTCTAAATTAGGCATCAGCGGCGATCTGTATTGTCTTTGATTGTGGTGTTTTTATATTGTGTGTCGGTTTGATGTATTTATAGGTAAGTAAACAATTATTTGCAGTTGGGGTGTGTGGTGTTTTGATATTGATTTAATATGTGAGTTATAGCTTTTTATTGCTGCAAGCAATTGACCTTCTACTCCTTGTTGCAAACGAAGAGTGGGGGAGCTCGACAATTGGCATGGATATCCATCCGTGCCACCATTTGAGGTGTATTGCAAAGCAAGAGATGAATTTCGAAAGAGTTTTCGCTATGCAAGACACACGCACTGCAAATGCGCGCAAGTGATTGCACCTCACGCCACCATTGCTTGATTAACCAATTAACAACTAACAATTACTCACCACTAGCCATGCTTGTTTTCGTGCTTTTTACTATAGAGGTGATTATTTTTATAATTTCAACTGCATCTATGTTGATGTTCTCATAATGTTGAGAGGTTAGATAACCTGTCTCTTTTAAAAGGTCAAGCCAATATATTACTTTATTTATTTCCTTTTGCGCAATTGCCATTTTATGAAGAAACTCTTTTTTTGTTTCAGCATGCTCTGCTTCTCTAATCATAGCACCAACACTAGTGCCACTTCTTAATAGCTCCTTACTTAAAGCAAACTCTTTTTTTTCCTTACATAAATATTGATAGAGCTTTACAATCCTAATCGCGAACTTAAAACTCTTCTCCTTTATTATATTCTCTTCCATGTCCATCCACACTTCATTAACCAATTAACTACTAACTAACAATTACTTGTCTTATTTGCCAATGCAAAACTTAGAGAAAATATTTCCCAGTATCTCATCAGTAGAGATATGTCCAGATATTTCGCCTAGGTGAAACATACATTCACGGATGTCTTGTGCCAAGAAGTCGTGCGATATGCCAATGTCTAACCCTTCGCGTACACGCTCAATTGCTTCTAATGCTTTTATGAGTGCTTGATAGTGGCGCATATTGGTAACAATCACATCGGCCTCGCCAATGGTGGGTACATGAGATGCCTTCACCAAGATGCTTTGCAGGGTGTGAATGTTGTCTTGTTTCTTTGCAGAGATGAAAAGCCTTTCGGCTTCTAAATCTTTCAACAGCCTGCTTTTGTTTCTCAGCTCTTCTTCAGACAGCAAATCGGCCTTGTTGAACAATAATACGGCATGTTTGTCTTTCAGTTTGGGAACTATAGCGTTGGCCAACTCCACAATCTTTGCATCAGATGTGGTGAGATCAATTACCCATAGCACAACAGATGCTTGATCAATTTTCTGATAGGTTCGTTCTATGCCCATTATCTCTATAGCATCTGCGGTGTCTCTAATGCCAGCAGTGTCAATAAATCGGAATGAGATGCCTTGAATATTGATAACATCTTCAATCACATCGCGGGTAGTGCCATGTATATCCGAAACAATGGCTTT
>CAYTJC010000445.1:0-1734 GCA_964437875.1 uncultured Dysgonomonadaceae bacterium | reverse complement strand
ACTCTCCGTTTCATATCAAACCTTTGTACAGTACCGTCTAAACCACAAACTGAACTACCCAATACCAGAAAGGAATAATTAGAAAAGAAACAAAAAGTCCAACACTCAATATAAGGCTGCAAAAACGTGGTTTCAACCCATAGCTGCTTGCAACTATTCCAGCAGTAATCATAGGGGCCATTGCGGCTTCAATTAGGGTGATTTCTATATCTTGACCGCTCTGTTGGAAGACAATAAAGTATAGAAAGAAAATTATGGCAGGAAACAAGATGAGCTTAAATCCTAAACCTATCCAAATGTATTTCCAATAAAAACTCTTGAAATCTAATTGCAACTGCATGCCCACCGAGATAAGTGCCAATGGAACTAATAAGCTACCCAAAGTTGCAAAAATAGCATTGATATCAGTAGGAATACTTACTTGTGTAACATTCAATACTACCCCCAATACAAAGGCTATAAACGGAGGAAACTTTAGTATGTTTTTGAAAATACTGGATACAATTATTTTTTGCTCGTTGGAGTAAATATTGGCAATCAGAATACCTAATGTTGATAATGCTACAAAACTGCCAGGTTGGTCCACCATAATCACTGTTTCAATTCCTGCTGCACCATATAGTGCTTCAATTATGGGGATTCCCACAAAAGAGGTGTTGCCAAAACCTGCCATAATAATGATAGCTCCAGTTAAAGCTTTGCCCCAACCAAATCTATTGCCCAAGTAGCCAAACAGCAGCCACGAGAGAGCAATGTTAATCCAAGGCATAAGGATTGGGAAAAAAAGATCGGTGTTGATCTCTATATTTGGTATATATTGCAGAGTGAGTGCTGGAAGGGCTACATAAATGATTAATACATTTAACGCTTTGAAACTATGTGCCTCTACAAGATGATATCTTTTGAGTAAATAGCCAATAAGCAGACAGATAAATATGAGTAGGATTGATGCCATATATGAGACAAAGATAAATCATTCGGGTGGATAAAAAGTAAGCTACACCATAAAATAAAGGATGAATAGAGTAAAGCTCTTAAGCATCTATTAAAAGTTTTATAGCAATTAGAATGCATGGGAGTACAAAAAACTATAATAAAACTATATCTTTGCACGAGTAAATTGAAAAAATGTCATAATTATCACAATCATCTAAGAAATGAGCAAACAATAAGCAGATTGAAATTTATTAAATCAGGAACATTAGTTATTGTTGGAGTAATTAATTTCACACTGTTTCTCTTAAAACACCCAAATTACCGAGTTTGTCGATAAAATCGGATGGTTTGTCTATTTCATTTATTATAATGGAAGCAACAAGTTATATTTGTTTCTTCAATAATTACAAGTAACATTGTTTAAATTGTTTATAAACAAATAATAAAAAACACTTACTTTAACCCAAAGTCCAAGAGTTCTTATAGTGTGACCCCTTTTAATAGTAACATTAACAATGAGCATATCAATAGATTCTTTAAACAAAGTTTACCCGAATGGTAACCATGCATTAAAAGATATCAACATGGAGATTCCCACTGGCATGTTTGGTCTGTTAGGACCTAACGGTGCTGGCAAGTCAACACTGATGAGAATTCTCGTGGCTCTTATGGAACCCACATCGGGAGAGGTTGATGTTTTTGGATATGACCTAAATAAAGAACGAAAAGAGGTGCGTAATATACTCGGATATTTACCTCAGGACTTTCGTTTTTTCGCCAAATACAAAACGCATGAGT
>CAYTJC010000444.1:0-1735 GCA_964437875.1 uncultured Dysgonomonadaceae bacterium | reverse complement strand
TTAAAAGAACTGTCAAAAACACTATAGCCTATTCTTCTCTAGGTGGTCTTCCAGCATTTTCATCAGCTCAAAACCTTATTAATCAGAGAGAAACAGACTCTACAATAAACACTTTTTCTGATCAATCTAATTGGATCGTAAGCTTTGACGATGAAAAAAAAACATTTTACTTAAAGAATGGCGCTATCATTATTAGTGCAAATGCGACTTTCAAATCTAAAGATATAAATTGGGAAGTAGTAAAATCTCGTGATGGGGTATTAGATCGATACGCAATAGTAGATATTGAAAACAATGTACAAGGTTACCTGGTTTTCAATCCATCAATTGATGCTCTAGAGGTGTTATTTTACCACCGTACAGCACAAAACTATCTTGGAGAGCTCACACTAGATGGTGAAATAAAGTTTTCTCAAGATGGTTTTACTTGCAAAACTATACCTAATAAAAATGAAAGAGTACTTTTATTAAATAAAGGTTCAGCTGACTCTTTGCTCAACGATTCAATTTTCTCTCCCTTGCAGGATCTGCTTTTGCAAATGAAAAGCTCAGACTTATTAATACAAACAATTCAAAAAGGGAAGTTCTCTTTTCGCATGTCTGGAGAAATCACTGAAGCCTCAGAGAGTAGTTTTGTTTTCCAACTGAGAGCTGATTATTTCAAAAAAAGGTATGTCCCTTATTACCGTTCCTTAGCTGAAAAAAACACACTAAAAGCTCCTACAGGTTGGATGTCTTGGAATACTTATTTTGACACAGCTACTGCTGAAGATAATCTAAAAGAAGCAAGGCTAGGTCAAAAATACTTCCTCCCCTTAGGTTGTGAAATATGGTCAATCGAATCATGGCAAGGAAACTCTGACAAATTACCTGTTAGTGGTTTCTACAATATGAATCTAGAAATAAATAAAAAACAGTTTCCTAAAGGGATGAAAGAGCTTGCAGATGAAATCAGAAAACTAGGCTTTCGCCCAGGAATATGGATGGCTCCATTTGGTACAGGAAACACTGATTTTTATAAAACACACAAAGATTGGTTCCTGCATGACAAAGAAGGTAAACCTATTGCTTCATGGAACGGTAAATACACATTAGATCCTACAGTAAAAGCTGCTAGAGATCACTTAAAAGAAATACACAGAATTGCGTCTAAAGAATGGGGATATGAATTTTTCAAAATAGATGGGATGTCTGGCAGAAACCATGGTTATTGTGCTCACTTATATGAACGTCCTGAAATTAAATCTTGCTTCAGTGATCCTTCTTGCAAGAATCCTTTTGAGCTTTGCATACAAGCTTTTCGAGAAGGAATTGGAGAGGATCGTATATTTTTAGCTTGTCAAGGGCATAGCTCGGGCCCGGAAGCCTATTATGCTGATGCTTCACGAATAGGCGCAGATATAGTTCATGCGAATCAACCTGTATATTGGGATGGGGTTATGAATCAAGGCCGCTGTCTACTCAATCAAGTGTTCACTCATAATATTGTTATGATTGCTGATCCTGACACATTATTGGTACATGATCTCTCCTTAGAAGAAGCTCGAACTTCTGCTACTATTGTAGCCCTGCCAGGACAACTCACCTTTTTTGGTGATAAACTATCACAGCTAAAAGAAGAGAAAATTAGTGTCCTACAAAAGACTCTTCCTGTAGCGGTAATTAATCCAGGTAATTTATATCCCTTCTTTCATATGCTGCCTATCTGGAACCTATCTATATATAATAAACTCAT
>CAYTJC010000443.1:0-1736 GCA_964437875.1 uncultured Dysgonomonadaceae bacterium | reverse complement strand
GTATAACAAAGAGCATAACTATGGAATATTGTCTCGCAGAGATATTGACGAATTGCTAGAGACCTCAAGACAACTTGATGGGCAAGATGAAAAGAACAGAAGTGTTGATTTTGCTCTCTGGAAAAAAGCAGCACCCGAACATATTATGCGTTGGAAATCTCCTTGGAGCGAGGGTTTTCCTGGATGGCACATAGAGTGCTCGGTGATGAGTACACGCTATTTGGGCAATGAGTTTGATATTCATGGTGGTGGACTCGATTTGCTGTTTCCTCACCACGAGTGCGAAATAGCACAAAACACAGTGGCCACGGGTAAACAATCGGTTAAGTATTGGATGCACAACAACATGATTACCGTTAACGGTACAAAAATGGGTAAGTCGATGGGCAACTTTATCAACCTCGAAGAGTTTTTTAACGGGACTCATCGTCTCTTAGATAAAGCTTATGACCCAATGACCATTCGTTTCTTCATTCTACAATCTCACTATAGAAGTATGGTTGACTTTAGTGTAGATGCACTGCATGCTGCAGAAGTTGCTCTCAAAAGATTGTTGGATGCTTCTAAGAATATTGCAAACATACCTGTAAGTGATGCTTCTACTGTTGAGGTGAAAACCTTGCGTCAACAATGTTATGATGCAATGAACGACGATTTGAATACACCTATTGCGCTTTCGCATCTGTTTGAAGCTTCACGCATCATTAATTCTGCAATTGCTGGTATTGAAAAACTTTCGCAAGCGGATATTGATGAACTGACCGATCTGTTTAAGATATTCTTATTTGATCTTCTTGGTATTGAAGACAGCTCATCACTAAAAGACAGTAGCTACGAAGCATTTAAGAAAGCTGTGAATATGCTTCTGGAGATGAGGCAAGAGGCCAAGCAAAACAAAGATTGGGCTAAGTCAGACAAAATTCGGGATGAACTGACCCAGGCTGGCTTTATCATAAAAGATACACCTGGTGGTTTTGAGTGGAGCTTGCATAGTTGATAGATAACTGTTCCTTTGTAAGCTGTGTGATTAAGATGCACACACAATCTTTTGTTTTAATTCATTTCTTATATGCAACTACTACTCTCTCCTGCCAAGCTGATAGACTTCAACAATAAGCAGGAAACAGTGAAGGGAACAACTCCTTTGTTTTTAGAGAAGACAAAGGAGTTGTCAACGTTTTGTCAACAGCTATCGGTTAGCGAAATTGCAAAGTTGCTAAAGATTAACCCAAAGATGGCACACGATGTGTATGGTTATTTCCAGACCTTTCATTTAAACAATGAGGTGGAGCGTTGTGCAGCTTTTACTTTCAATGGCATTGCTTTTCAAGGTCTCAATATTCACGACCTATCTCCCGATGAGTTATTGTTTGCCCAAGAGCATCTAAATATTGTGTCGGGCATGTACGGATTGTTGCGTCCCTTAGATATCATTAAGCCCTACCGGTTGGATGTAAGTACCCGCATATCACCTATCGAAAACAGCATAAACGGCAGTGGCAATCTTAGATCTACCTATCCCAAATCAAACTACTTGTATGGATACTGGCAAGAGACTGTCAATAGGTATTTGGCTAAAAAGCTAAGTGAAGATGACAATATTATCATCAATTTGAGTTCCTCTGAATACTATAAAGTGATTGTGCCCCAACTTTTGCCAGAGCAAATGCGTATGATTACGATTGCTTTTAGAGAGCAAAAGAGTGAAGGCTTGAAGCAAGTGGTGGTGTATGCAA
>CAYTJC010000442.1:0-1738 GCA_964437875.1 uncultured Dysgonomonadaceae bacterium | reverse complement strand
TTGAAATTGAGAAGGAGATGTTTGATGATGAGTTTAATGGGCAGATGAAAGTCTAAATAACAGAAAACATTATTCATTACACACAAACAGGAACATCCCTGTTTTGGAGAAAGAGAAAAAGTTTTTTCACCAACATCAATATAACAAATCTAAGTGTTTGTGAAATTTGCAGTGGAAACAACAAAAAAAATGTTCGTAAATATGCTTTTTTTTTTGCGAAATAGTTCATATATTTGTACAAATTAATCTAACAAACATGGAGAGTGTGACTTTATTTCAACAAATGAGCTTAAGAAATTTAACACAAGAGTGAGTAACGAACACCATCCTACGTAATATTCATCATGGATTATGCTGTAGGAGTGATGCTCGTTTTATCTTCAAGCTTTCTTTAGACCGACCAAGTTGAAATAGATTTTAAGCACCACGCTTTCTTTTTTCACAAAACACTATCGAGGTGCAGGTGGTAAAATTTCTATCTTTATGAAAAAGTTTTTTTTATTCTCTGTTGCGTTGTTAATGCTATTCATTAGTTGTTCTAAAGACTCAGTAAATGAACTCCCCACTCCCCCACCGAGTGCAGAAATCAAACAGATCCCCATTTCAATTTCCACTCTAATCACTCGTGCTACCGATACAAATTTCGAGAGAGATGATAAGGTGGGTATCTATGTGGTTAACTACAATGGCTCAACCCCTGGCACACTTGTCTCTTCTGGCAACCATGTGAATAATATGCGTTTTACTTACTCAGGTAATTGGACGCCAGACCAAGAGATTTATTGGAAAGACGATAAAACTAAGGCTGACTTCTACTCTTACTATCCTCACACTGCAAATATATCTAACATTACAGCTGTTCCAGTGTCAGTAAACAGTGACCAAAGTACTGAAGCAAACTACAAAGCAAGCGATTTTTTATGGGGAAAGACAGCAGGTGTAACTCCTACAGAAAGCAGTGTGAAAATTGATGTTAAACACCTGATGAGTAACCTAATTATTAAATTAGTGCCAGGAGATGGATATAAAACAGAAGACTTTAACGTTGCTCAAATTGAAGTTTGCGGACTAAAAACAAATGCAACTGTAAACCTTGCTACTGGAGCCATTACAGCTACTGGAGTGAGTGCAGATATAACGCCCATAAATGAAATTGCTCAATACCGTGCATTGGTAATACCACAAAGCGTATCCAACAGTGATTTAATTAGAATCACAATAGAAGACAACTCATATTTGCTTAAGCAATCTATTAATTTTGCTCCTAACAAACAATACACAAGCACTATTACCATAAACAAAACAAGTCAAGGTATCAATATCGGAATTGGCGATTGGGAAGAAGACGATATTGACTATGGTGGAACTGTAGAATAACATAAAACTTCAATGAGATGAAAAAACAAATAAGATTTTTAATAGGTCTTGTGATTGTTGTTTCTGTGTTGTTCTCTGCTTGCGTAGAGGATGACATAGTATCGATAGATCATCAAGCAACTCGCACTATAAGCTTGTCAGGCGAAATATCGCAACTCTACCAAACTCGTGTAAACGATGCAGGGTTTTGCGATAAAGATGCCATTGGTGTTTATATTGTCGATTACAATGGCACTACAGCCGGAGAATTGCTTGACAATAACAATCGTGCAGACAATATAAAGCATACTTTTGATGAAGCTTCCTATAAATGGAATGCTATGCGTGATATCTATTGGAAAGATGATAAAACCCCTGTTGA
>CAYTJC010000441.1:0-1750 GCA_964437875.1 uncultured Dysgonomonadaceae bacterium | reverse complement strand
AAGCAAAGAATCATTACAATAAAATCCCAAAAGTAGCAATAAACTATTTAAAACGGAAAGTTCATCAAGATGAATTGAATTATATCATTGAAACTTATCGCAACGAACATGGATCTGACTTCATGAAAGCATGCGTCAATTATTTCAACCTAACCCTTCACATAAAAGGAGAGGAAAACATTCCCGACAATGGGAAGTTTGTTTTTGTGAGCAATCATCCACTAGGAGGGCTTGATGGAATTTGTTTAGCGGCTACTCTAGGAGACAGATACGACAAGAAAATTAAATACTTGGTAAACGACATATTACTAAATATTGAAAATCTCGAATCAATATTTGTGCCCATAAATAAGCATGGAGCACAAGCCAAAGATTCAGTAAAAGCAATGAATGACGCATACGAGTCGGACAATCAAATTATAACTTTTCCAGCAGGTCTATGTTCTCGCAAACAAAATGGACAAATAAAAGATTTGCAATGGGCAAAAAGCTTTGTTGTAAAAGCTAAGTCTTACAAAAGAGATATTATTCCTGTGCATTTTGAAGGACGCAACTCTAATTTTTTCTATAATTTATCGAATTTCAGAATGAAAGCTGGCATTAAGATGAATATTGAAATGCTTTACTTAGCAGATGAAATGATGAAAAAGAAGAATGCTGAATTTACAATTACATTTGGTAAGCCCATTTCATGGGAATCACTTGACAATAGCAAAACCCCATTACAGTGGGCACAAAAGATTAAAGAATCTGTTTACAATTTAGATCAGATTTGAAAGGAGAAAATATGAGACGAATTATCGACCCAATTGATAAAAACTTACTAAAGAGCGAACTTACCCCAGATAAGTTAATGCGATCTACAAATAAAGCAAACAACGAGCTTTATATTTTTACACATCATGACTCTCCCAACCTCATGCTAGAGGTAGGACGCCTACGTGAAATAGCTTTTAGATACTACGGTGGTGGCACAGGAATGGAGACCGATGTGGACAAATATGACACAATGGACAATCCATACCGACAATTAATTGTATGGGATCCAGAAGATGAAGAGATATTGGGTGGATATAGATTCCTTTGCGGTAGCAACGTTCAACTGGACGATAATGGTAGGCCCATTTTGGCAACCGCTCATTTACTGAACTTTTCTCAAAAGTTTATCGATGAATACCTTCCATATACCGTTGAGCTAGGCAGATCATTTGTCTCACTCGAATATCAATCTACGCTCAGAAGTCGTAAAGGCATTTTTGCACTTGATAATCTTTGGGATGGACTGGGTGCACTCTCGGTTATTGACCCATCAATAAAATACTTTTTTGGAAAAGTAACCATGTATGGCACTTATAATAAAGATGCTCGCAACATGATTCTCTATTTTATGCAAAAATACTTTCCCGACAAAGACAAACTAATCACCCCCATAGTACCCCTAGAGACTAACACCGATTTTGCAAAAATGCAAGCATTATTCAATGGCAAAAACTTTAGAGAAGACTACAGAACACTTAACCGCGAAGTGCGAGCACTAAAACTCAGCATTCCACCGCTCATAAACGCATACATGAGTCTTTCTCCTACTATGCGAGTTTTCGGAACCTCTATCAACGATGAGTTTGGAGATGTAGAAGAAACGGGAATATTAATTGAGGAAGATCAGATTTTAGAAGAAAAACGGATACGCCACATCGAATCTTATATGAAAAGCCTTCCTACGAAAAGATTTATGCAAAACCTACAGAAT
>CAYTJC010000440.1:0-1751 GCA_964437875.1 uncultured Dysgonomonadaceae bacterium | reverse complement strand
GAAGTTCCTCTTCTCTGTTTTCCCAAAAAGTAGCACGGTGATTAAGATCGAAAGAGATGAGTGTGCCGTTTTTTTTAGCATAGCGTGCCACTTGAACACAAAACTCGCTTGTTTGGGGAGACAATGCAGCTATCAGACCAGAAAGATGCACTACTTGAACTCCTTCTTCTACGAAAATGCGCTCCAAATGGAAATCTTTCACATTGAGGGTTCGGCCTACTTCTCCTGCCCTATCGTTCTGAACACGTGGCCCCCTCAAACCATATCCACTATCCGCAATGTTGAATTGATGACGGTATCCCCACGGGTTGCCTTGTTCTACTTCGGGCCCTTCATACTCCATGTGCCTGCTCAGCAAATTGCTTTTAATGAACTGAGCTATGGGACTGTCTTTCACAAAAGTAGTGAGTACTTTTACTGGAAGTACCAGAAAAGAAGATATACTTGCTACATTAGTCTCAGCACTTGTTACGTGCATTTCGTAAAGATTACTACTATGGACTGGTTGTCCATTTGCGGGGGTAATTCGCACCCTGATACTTGTGGACACAAGCAATGCATATTTGCTATTTTGTCTAAACTCTAAAGCCATTTTGTTGTATTTCAAATCTGGGTTATTACTCTATTTATTATCTATCAAAGTATGACTTAAATGCAAAAAGCATCAAATCCGCCATCTACAACAGTAACAGTGCCTGTTACAAACTTTGAGGCATCGCTGGCCAACCAATGTTATTGCTCCTAAAAGCTCCTCAGGCTCTCCAAATCTTCCAAAAGGGGTGTGGGCAATGATAGTTTTACCTCTGTCTGTATAGGAGCCATCAGTTTGTGTCAATAGTACAGGATTTTGTTCTGTTATGAAGAAGCCTGGTGCAATAGCATTTACACGAAGCCCTTCTCCAAATTTGGGTGCTAATTCTGTAGCCAAGAACTTAGTGAAATTTGTAACGGCTGCTTTTGCTGCTGCATAACCAACCTCCCGTGTGAGGCGTCGCAACGCTGCTTCGGATAATATATTGATGATGCTGCCCTTTTTCTGATCTGTCATAACAGTGCCAAAAACCATTGATGGCAAAACTGTGCCAATAAGATTTAAGTCAACAACTGTTTTAGGGTATATCCCATGCTCTCTTGTCTATAAACATAAACGCAACGTTTACTTGCTTTTTCAGAGTCTAACATGCAACTTTTGATTGCATTGTCATTTTTGGATAAAACCCACTGAAAACAAGCCAAGAGATGCAAAAACAGCATTGCTGATAAATTTTGAGAGTGTTGTCATATTTGAGATTTTTGAATTACATTGGACTTAAATTATGTAAGCCCTGTTGCAAATATACAATTTATATCTAAAAATAATAGAATTAATCTATTTGTTATTCTTAAAAGAAAAATCACTTCAAACAGTAGGTTCTTCTTCTCTTATTGTTATTTTTGTAATTGAATAATTTATTGACCTAAATATATGCGTTTGTGAGTATCATAAAAAGAAAATTTAATTTCATTACCCTGTTTTTCATTGCAACAACTTTATTGTTAGCCATTCTGCTTGTTTCAACCAATTTTTCAAAAGATAAAGAGCTTGGTTATG
This sequence comes from uncultured Dysgonomonadaceae bacterium, assembly GCA_964437875.1. GTDB lineage: Bacteria > Bacteroidota > Bacteroidia > Bacteroidales > Dysgonomonadaceae > UBA2632. The sequence goes on along the minus strand of CAYTJC010000440.1, from coordinate 160 downwards.
ATAGTACCGCTATCCTTAATAGAGTTGTTCCCATACAAGAGTTGGCTTTGGTAAAATATAACTATTCAGGTGTAATTGGATACAAAGACTTTGTCAAAATATTGAAAATCAATGTTCCACTAACTGAAAAGTCATTTCTATTGAAATATAACGGCTATAT
>CAYTJC010000439.1:0-1755 GCA_964437875.1 uncultured Dysgonomonadaceae bacterium | reverse complement strand
ATACAAATACTCTGGATGTGCAAATCGAAACATAGTCTAATTTTCTATTTCCTTATTAGGATGATAACTTTTATGCTTTTATAAATAAAGCACTTCACATTTAAATTTTATATTAAGGAATACTCCTCAACCAAGTTCTACGTAATATCAACTCTATGAAGATAAGAGCTAATGCCAACAAGGCAAACGGTAGATATAACTCCTGTTTACGCGTTACATTTTGCACGTTGATCAAATACTTTTCCATTTCATCAATCTCGTCATAGATATTGCTCAAACCCTCATTGTCTTCAGCTCTAAAATACTGCCCACCAGTAATAGATGCAATTTCAGTGAGCGTCTTTTCGTCTATATCCACTTCCACATTCTGAACTCTTAGTCCAAACGGAGTTTGAACAGGTGTTGGTGCCACTCCTTGCGTTCCTACCCCAATGGTGTAAACTCTTATTCCATAAGAACGCGCCAAATCGGCGGCTGTTAGTGGTGCAATCTGGCCTCGGTTGTTAGTACCATCGGTCAGGAGTATCACAACTTTAGATTGCGAATTGCTGTCCTTTAGTCTGTTCACCGAGTTTGCCAACCCAAGGCCAATGGCAGTACCATCTTCAACCATGCCAAATGTAACTTCGTTCAGTAAATTCAACAACACTTTATGGTCTGTTGTGAGGGGACATTGCGTAAAACTCTCGCCTGCAAATATAACCAAGCCTATCTTATCGTTTTTCCGATCTGTAACAAACTCAGCTGCTACCTTTTTAGCAGCAGTCAATCTATCGGGAGTTAAGTCTTGTGCAAGCATAGAACCCGAAATATCAACTGCCAACACTATATCAATTCCTTGCGATTCTGTTTCTTGCCAACTATTAATAGCTTGCGGACGGGCCAATACAATTATCACAAGTCCTATTGTAATTACTCTAAGTGCAAATGGGAGATGACGCAAATAGACCTTTGCTGTGCGGGGCATTTCTCTAAAAGCCTCTGTGGAGGCTAATTTGAAAGTAGCTTGTGTGCGCGAAAGCTTTACAATATACCATGCAATTAAGGGCAAAAGCAATAACAACAAATATAAATAGGAGGGATGTGCAAATTCCATAATTAATTTTTCTCTTCAGATGATAGGTCTTGTTCCACTTCTTCTACATTCTCTTCCGATGTCTTATCTGGCAATGGATCGTCTTCTTTTGTTTGATTAACAAAAAAGTATGCGTTCATCATGCTCAAATCATTTTCATCTGTAAATGGCTTATGCTTAGCAAACTTCACCAAGTCTGCTATAATTAGCACCTGTTTTAAATTCTCATACACAGAGTCTTCTTCTGCTTTCATTCTTATTATACTCAGTATCTCATCCGAAGTCATTTCCAAAGAATTAACACCATATCGCTCATTAATATACCTCCGCAACACATCTGTTAGCTGAGTGTAAAACTCTTTATACCTCTCTTGCTGCCATATTTTTTCGGCTTTAATCTTGTCAAGACTATTCATAGCCCTCACATGTGGAGGCAACACTGGTGGTGGAGTAAAGAAATATCCTTTTTTGTTTTTCCTCACTATTAAATAGATAATTGTTCCAATTATAGCAAGCAACACTAATATAATGAATGGAATCCAAAGCAAGCTCAATAAATCTTTCCATGAGAAAGGGGCTTTTTGAATTGGTTTAATGTCATTTAGCCTCAACTCTTCAAAATCAATAGAGTCTGTTTGTCCAGTATTCAGTTTCTCAAGATATGCCAACGTTGAATCTTT
>CAYTJC010000438.1:0-1758 GCA_964437875.1 uncultured Dysgonomonadaceae bacterium | reverse complement strand
ACGCATTACTCATCACGCATTACTCATCACGCATTACTCATCACGCATTACTCATTACTCATCACGCATTACTCATCACGCATTACTCATCACGTATTACTCATCACGCATCACTGCTACTCCTTACTCAATAACCCCATCAAATACTCACCATACCTGTTTTTGTTCATAGAGGTAGCAATTTCTATGAGTTTGTCATTAGTGATCCACCCTTGTTGCCATGCAATCTCTTCGAGGCAAGCAACTTTGAGGCCTTGTCGTTTTTCGATTACCTCTACAAATGAAGAGGCATCTGAGAGAGAGTCGTGCGTACCCGTGTCGAGCCACGCAAAACCACGGCCCAGAATAAACACCTTGAGTTTGTCGTCTTGCAAAAACTCTTGATTGACAGAGGTTATTTCTAATTCGCCACGGGCGGATGGGCGCACATTTTTGGCTATTTCGATTGCTTTGTTGGGGTAGAAATAGAGACCAATAACGGCATAGTTCGATTTTGGTTGGGTGGGTTTCTCTTCAATGCTGATGGCTTTTCTATCGGCATCGAACTCTACAACGCCGTAGCGTTGGGGGTCGTTTACGTAGTAACCAAACACGACAGCATCGTTGGCCTGCTCTACATGGTTGACTGCTCTGAGCAATCGGGGTGTGAAACCTTCGCCATAGAATATATTATCGCCCAGCACGAGGCAGACGGAATCGTCGCCTACAAACTCCTCAGCAATAATGAGAGCTTGGGCCAACCCTTCGGGTCGGGGTTGCTCTGCATACTCGAGCGTGACTCCAAAGTCTGATCCATCGCCTAAGAGTCTTCTGAATCCGGGTAGATCTTCGGGGGTAGAGATAATTAATATCTCGCGAATACCTGCCAGCATGAGGGTAGAGATGGGATAATAGACCATAGGTTTATCGTAGATGGGCAGTAGTTGTTTCGAAATTCCTTTGGTGATGGGATACAGACGCGTGCCGGAACCTCCAGCTAATACAATTCCTTTCATAATTACAGCAATTTTTTAGATGTCCTTTTCAATGACTTAACAGACAATGGGTGGATATGTTTGCAAAAATAGTGAAAAAAGGTGAGGAGTGAAGAGTGATGAGTGAAGAGTGAAGAGTGAACGGTGATGAGTGAACGGTGAACAGTGAGCAGTGAGCAGTTTTTAGTAAAGGCCTTACTGGCCTTAATTAATTGACAGTTGACCCTTCGACAGGCTCAGGGACCGTAGTTGATAGTTGACAATGAAATGACAGTAATTATGTCCTACGGCCAAGGGGATTGGAACACTGATGACGCGGATGGAGCAGATGAACACGGTTTTTTAAACCGCAAAGGGCGCGGAGAAGGCGCAAAGAGAAATGAGTGATGAGTTGAACAGTTTTTATTATTGGCTTGACTGGCCATGTTATTTGAATATTGAAGAATATATTTGCAGGGCACTTGTAGAGACGCCCTGCAAACGGTATTGCAAAGCATTCACCTCTGCGTTCTTTGCGGTTCCGCATTTGCTAATACCTAACACCTAACCGCTGTTAACTATTCACTGTTAACTAAATAAATCGCTTTGCGATTTATTTACGCATTGGTTCAAACCCTTTGCCATATACTCCCGACACATTGGCTTGGGTGATGAATGCATCGCTATCTATGCGTTGTACAAGGCGGAAGATGGAGGTGGACTCGCTACTACGTGCCATAAGAAGCACAATTTTTTGGGGCTCTTTGGAGTACCACCCTACTCCATCTATAACGGAGCAACCACG
>CAYTJC010000437.1:0-1759 GCA_964437875.1 uncultured Dysgonomonadaceae bacterium | reverse complement strand
AACTTTAAGAAAAACTTCTAATCTCCTTAGAAGTTGGAGGTGGAAATTTGGCTGATTCAACAAGAGATATTAAGAGACGAATTAAAGGAATTACTAGTACCAAGCAAATAACAAAGGCTATGGAAATGGTTTCCTCAGCAAAGCTAAGGAAAGCTAGGGCACAGTTAGAAAGATCCAGACCTTATTACCAAACTGTATTGGATAATATTCAAAATCTTCTAAGCACTACTAACAATGTTAAGCATCCATTTCTAGAAAAAAGAGAAGTAAAAAATAGCCTTTATATAATATTGGCAGCAGACAGAGGTTTGGCTGGAGGATACAATTCAAATATTTTTAGATTGACAGAATCAAAGATAAAAAGCGAGAAAGATAAAACTTCTTTAATAGTAGTTGGAATAAGAGCAAGAGAATACTTTAAAAGAAGAGACTATGATATTGTCCATAGTTTTGTAGGTATAAATGAAGTGCCTAATTTTGGCGATGCTATAAATATTGCAAGACCTGCACTAGAAATGTTCTTAAACAAAGAAGTGGATGAAATAAACTTAGTTTTTACTAGATTTGTTGGAACTCTTTCTTATAAACCAACTATAATGCGTATACTTCCTTCTGAAGATGTAAGTAAAAAGATAGAAGGAGCTAATGTACTGGTTGAATTTGAACCAAGCCCTGAAGAAGTATTAGATTATTTAATTCCAGAATATATAAGAAGTACTATTTTTGGAGCTTTAATAGAATCTTCATCTAGTGAACAAGCAGCTAGAAGATTTGCAATGGGCGCAGCCACAGAAAATGCTGAAGAAATGATTGATGAGCTTCAATTAAACTATAATAGAGCAAGACAAGCAGCTATTACTATGGAATTAGCTGAGATAGTTACAGGGGCAGAAGCTCTTAAGTAATGAAGAAGGAGTGGAAACATGGAAAATAACACAGGAAAAATTGTACAAGTTATTGGGCCCGTTGTAGATATTCGTTTTGATCAAGATAGCTTACCAAAGTTATTAAATGCCATTGAAATTATAAAAGACGGAGAAAAGCTTATTGTAGAAGTTGCCCAACATATTGGTGATGATACAGTAAGATGTGTTTCAATGGGTTCAACGGATGGGCTAGTTAGAGGAATGGAATGTACCAATACAGGAACGAGTATTACTATACCTGTAGGAAGAGAAACCTTAGGAAGACTTTTTAATGTTTTAGGAGAAACCATAGATGGTAAGGAAGCAGTTGTAACTGAAAAAACGGCTCCAATTCATAGGCAAGCTCCTAGCTTTGAAGAACAAGAAACTTCTAAAGAAATATTTGAAACTGGTATAAAAGTAGTAGATCTTATAGCTCCTTATTCCAAAGGAGGTAAGGTAGGACTATTTGGTGGTGCAGGTGTAGGTAAAACTGTACTTATTCAAGAATTAATTAATAATATTGCTACCCAACATGGTGGTATTTCAGTATTCTCTGGAGTAGGAGAGAGAACTAGAGAGGGAAATGACCTTTACCATGAGATGATAGATTCAGGAGTTATAGACAAGACAGCTCTTGTATTTGGCCAAATGAATGAACCGCCAGGAGCTAGAATGAGAGTAGCTCTAACAGGTCTTACTATGGCTGAATATTTTAGGGATGAAGAAAATCAAGACGTATTATTATTTATAGACAATATATTTAGATTTACACAGGCAGGATCAGAGGTATCAGCATTATTAGGTAGAATGCCTTCAGCTGTAGGTTACCAACCTACACTGGCTACAGAAAT
>CAYTJC010000436.1:0-1771 GCA_964437875.1 uncultured Dysgonomonadaceae bacterium | reverse complement strand
ATCAGTTTTTGCCAACACATTGCGCGAAGTTTTAAATGCAAATGAACATCTTTGGGGTGCAATTGTTTTTGAGAGCAACAATTGGCATTTAGTGACACCACGTTCAATTGATGTGATAGATAGAATTGGTGGCGGTGATGGATTTGTAGGTGGTTTGCTTTACAGCATCCTCAAAGAATGGGAGCCCTCAAAATGGATTCAATTTGCTTGGGCTACAGGAGCATTAGCTACTACATTCCTAACAGACTACGCACAACCTGCCGATGAGCAAATGGTTTGGAATGTGTGGGAAGTAAATGCCCGTGTAACAAGATGAAAAAAATGTGAGGTAGCAATGCTTCACACCTTTTGCTCAATATATTGCAACTTGTGTAAATATAATTGTAAATACATTGCTCATTGAGTAGCATACAACTTTTTGATAAAACAAATAACAAATAAGATATAAATATATAACAATGAAAAAATTAGCAGACATAGGATTAATAGGGTTAGCCGTTATGGGCGAAAACCTTGTTCTTAATATGGAGAGCAAAGGATATACCGTAGCCCTCTTTAACCGAACAGTTGAAAAAGTAGATGCTTTTGTGGAAGGCAGAGGTAAGGATAAAAACTTCATTCCTGCACATTCTCTTGAACAGTTAGTAGCATCCTTAAGTAAACCACGAAAAGTAATGATGTTGGTAAAAGCAGGCAAGCCAGTTGATGACTTTATTGACAAACTTGTACCCCTTCTCGAACCAGGCGATATTATCATAGATGGAGGCAACACCCACTTCCCCGATTCTATCCGCAGAACAGCATACATCGAAAGCAAAGGATTGCTCTATGTGGGTACAGGGGTGTCAGGTGGTGAAGAAGGAGCCTTGCTTGGTCCTTCACTCATGCCTGGAGGGTCCAAAGCAGCGTGGCCATTTGTGAAAGATATTTTCCAATCTATTGCTGCAAAAGTAGATGACGGTGTACCATGTTGCGATTGGGTAGGAGAAGATGGTGCAGGTCATTTTGTAAAAATGGTGCACAATGGTATTGAGTATGGCGATATGCAGATAATCAATGAAGCATACCATCTTATGAAAGATTTATTGGGAATGGATGCATTCGAACAACACGAAGTATTCAAGCAGTGGAACAAAGAAGAGTTAGATTCCTATCTTATTGAAATTACTGCCGATATATTGGCTTTCAAAGATGAAGATGGCAGTCCGCTTGTAGAGAAGATACTGGATACTGCAGGTCAGAAAGGAACAGGTAAATGGACAGGCATTACTGCCCTCGATTTAGGTATCCCTCTCACATTAATTACCGAATCAGTTTTCTCGCGCACCCTATCTGCCCAAAAAGATTTACGGGTAAAAGCATCAAAGTACCTATCTGGAACAAAACCCACATTCAAAGGTGACAAGAAAGCATTTGTAAATGATTTAAAACAAGCTGTGTTTGCATCAAAACTTATCTCTTATGCACAAGGTTATGACTTGATGATGGAGGCAGCAAGAGAGTATAATTGGAATCTCAACTATGGAGGCATTGCCCTCATGTGGCGTGGTGGTTGTATCATTCGCTCTGCGTTTTTGAAAGATATCAAAGAAGCATTCGATGTTAATCCAAAATTAGAAAATCTATTGCTCTCTCCTTACTTCAAAGAAAAAGTGGAAACTGCGCAAGAGAGCTGGCGCCGAGTGTGTGCCACAGCTATCGAAAATGGTATTCCATTGCCTGCCATCACTGCAGCAATAGGCTATTTCGATGGATTCAGAAGTGAACGTTT
>CAYTJC010000435.1:0-1772 GCA_964437875.1 uncultured Dysgonomonadaceae bacterium | reverse complement strand
ACAGCCTAAATTGGTTGAGGTTTGTGCCCAATTGCCAATTGCTGAACGATGATGAGCCAATATTGCGTATATTGAACGATGATTCCATACGCGTTTATGGAGCTCCATGGAGTGGAAGTACTCCCTGTTACCGCAATGCATGGGCAGAAGTTACTGCATTTGTAAGACTTTATCAGGGTGCTGAAAACAAGTTGGCACCACTTAAAGGCATACATGCTTTTGCATCGCTTTATCAATCAGTTGCTATTTTAAGATCCGACGAAGAGAATAAAGAAAAAGTAATTACAATTGTCAATGATATTTTAGAACAAGTACCCATTTACAGACTAGACAATAGGCCCGATCGTGAAGCAGTGAGCCTTACTGAAACACTATTGAAATAAACCGCAAATATATTGGAAACTAGAGTTATACAAAACAACGTTTTCTTTCATGAAATAGCTAGTCGCATAGCCGAGGGTGAACGTGTGCGGATGCGTGCAAAAGGGAATAGTATGCTCCCATTTATAAGAGATGGTAAAGATGAAGTTGTGTTGGAAAAGCCCAATAAACAATCATATCAGAAAGGTAAATTGTTACTGGTGCAATTGGCAGATAAGAGGTATGTGCTACACAGGGTAGAAAAAATAGAAAACAACACTATTATATTGCGGGGCGATGGAAATTTATCTATCTTAGAAAGCTGTAGTGTGGATGATGTTATTGCAGAAGTAATAACCGTGGTTAAAGATGGTAGAGAGATAAAAGTTGGTGGCTTTAAGTGGAAGCTGTATCGTTATCTATGGCCAGGAAATCCTTTTTTGCGCAGAGCGGGAATTGGGGTTTATAGAAGGGTGAGAAGAAAGTAGCTTTTAACGATTAGCTTTTGGCTATTAGCACAGGAAATAATGAGTTATTGAAATGAGAAAGGCTAACATCTCGCAACTAACAGTCTCATAGATACTTTACTGCGTTCAGTATGACAAGAATATTAAAACAAGATCCGAATAAACAAAACAACAAAATAACGATAATACAAAACAGAAAACATGAAACTAAAAGAGAACTTAAACGTCAGAAAAATTGGCGATGAATATATGATGGTTTCCGATAGCGGATCGGGATTAGACTACACGCGTGTAATAAGCTTGAACGAGTCAGCAGCTTATCTTGTGGAAGAAGTGAATCAAAAAGAATTCACCAAAGAACAATGGATAACACTTCTAATGAATAAATACAATGTAGATGAAGAGCAAGCTACAGCTGATGTGCAACTCTTGATTGATAAATTCTCGAAAGAAGGATTATTTGATGAATAACTCAAAAATACACCCACTATTCTTACATCTTTTAAGTGCAGCTATCTGGGATAAAGCAGCAGATGCTGCACTATTTAAGGGCTTGGACGCTCACGTATGGAATGGTATTGTAGATATGGCTAGACGACAAAGCGTTAGCGCATTGATAGCCGATAAAGCTTTGTCGCTTCCTAATGAGAGTTTACCACCAAAGGCTTTCTGTTTGCAATTTATTGTTATGATAAAGCAGACAGAAGATTTGAATCGAAAGATGATTCATGTCTTGAAGGATTTGTCTGAAGAGTATCAAGCGGCCAATTTCCCTTTTTGCTTACTAAAAGGATTGAGCAATGGCGTAAACTACCCATCTCCTCTACTTAGGAATGCAGGTGATATAGACGCTTTTCTCTATCAAAAAGGCGATTATGAGAAGGGTAAGAAGTGGTGCAAAGAGAGAGGTTTCGAAATTGAAGATGGCGACCATATTCATTATGC
>CAYTJC010000434.1:0-1782 GCA_964437875.1 uncultured Dysgonomonadaceae bacterium | reverse complement strand
GAGTTTTAGACAATAAAGAAAAGTATTACGAAAATGTAAACTTTAAAGGTTGGGTGTTTACTATTATGCATAACATATTTGTAAATAACTACCGAAAAATTGTTAGAAGTCAAACCATTATTGATAGAACAGAAAATTTATATCACCTGAATCTTCCGCAAGATTCAGGGTTTGATACTCCTGATGGAGCATATACAATTAAAGAAATTAATAAAGCGATCAATAGTTTTACTGATGAGTATAAAGTGCCATTTTCTATGCACGTATCTGGGTACAAATATGAAGAGATAGCACAACACTTGGGTCTTCCTATTGGAACAGTGAAAAGTAGAATCTTTTTTGCTAGAAAAAGATTACAAGAAGTGCTTAAAGATTTCAAGCATTATGCGGAATAGTATGTATGGTTAACTAATTAGTAGAATCATTATAAACTAAAAAAAAGAGGAGTCTCATTATGAGGTTCCTCTTTTTTAGTTTTAGAGAGCTATGAAAATGTAAAATATTGATGCTGTAGTGCATTCTGCATTTATAAGCTTTTATTTTTAGGGCTAGAAATAGAGAATTTTCTTGGACTCTTAACTTTCTGTTTCAGCAAGGCTATTTCCAGAACATCCTTTATATCTTTCACATAGTGAAACTTTAAGCCTTTGAGGTATGACTCTTTAATTTCATTGATGTTCTTTTTGTTCTCCTCACAAAGGATAATCTCTTTAATACCAGCTCGTTTTGCTGCAAGAATTTTCTCGCGGATTCCACCAACTGGCAATACTTTGCCTCTCAGTGTAATTTCGCCAGTCATGGCTAAGTTGCTTTTCACTTTCCGCTGTGTAAGTGCAGATGCCATAGATGTTATCATGGTGATACCTGCTGAAGGGCCATCTTTAGGTATAGCGCCTTCGGGCACATGCACATGAATATTCCAGTGTTGAAATATTTCAGAATCAATTTCTAGTTCTTCTGCATGTGAATGAAGATATTCTTTTGCCAACATGGCAGACTCTTTCATTACATCACCAAGGTTTCCAGTCAGAGTTAGCTTTTCTCCCTTACCACGGCTTAGTGAAGTTTCAACAACCAAAATTTCGCCACCAACAGAAGTCCAAGCCAGTCCAGTAACTACACCAGCATATTCATTGCCTTGGTATTTGTCTTTGCTATACTCTTCTACGCCTAGGTATTCGTGAAGGTCATCTATTTGTAGAGATTTAGGATATTTTTCTTCTCCAGCAATTTTTCGAGCAATTTTTCTTAATACTTTTGCAATCTGCTTGTTGAGTTCGCGCACACCCGATTCTCTTGTGTAGTCTTCTATAATACCTGCTAGGGTTTCTTTGGGTATTGTAAACTGATCTTTTTTAATGCCATGATTGTCTAATTCCTTTGGAAGTAAATGACGTTTGGCAATTTCCACTTTTTCCTCTATTATATATCCACCTACATCTATCAGCTCCATTCTGTCTAGCAGAGGTTGAGAGATGGTATTTAGATTGTTTCCGGTGGCAATAAATAAAACCTTCGAGAGATCGTAGTTGATAGACAGGTAGTTGTCTAAAAAAGAATCGTTCTGTTCTGGGTCTAACACTTCTAGCAAAGCTGAAGATGGGTCTCCTTTGAAATCTCTTCCAATTTTATCTATTTCGTCAAGCACAAACACGGGATTTGAAGATCCCGATTTCTGTAGGTTTTGTATAATTTTGCCAGGCATAGCACCTATGTATGTGCGACGGTGTCCGCGAATCTCGGATTCGTCGTGCAGTCCACCAAGCGATACGCGGATATATT
>CAYTJC010000433.1:0-1788 GCA_964437875.1 uncultured Dysgonomonadaceae bacterium | reverse complement strand
ATAAAATTATGTCAGAAGAAATTACTTTGATGAAAGGCAACGATGCCATTGCTCATGCTGCTATACGATATGGCACAGATGGTTATTTTGGCTATCCTATTACACCCCAATCCGAAATATTGGAAACTCTCATGGACCAAGCTCCTTGGAAATCAACAGGTATGGTGGTGTTGCAAGCCGAAAGTGAAGTGGCTGCAATAAACATGGTGTATGGCGGTGCTGCTTGTGGAAAAGCATCTATGACCTCATCATCAAGCCCCGGTATGAGTCTAAAACAAGAGGGAATATCTTATTTGGCGGGTGCCGAATTACCTTGCCTTTTGGTAAATGTGATGCGTGGTGGACCTGGTCTTGGAACCATTCAACCATCGCAATCAGATTATTTTCAGACGGTGAAAGGTGGAGGGCATGGCGACTATAAGTTGATTACTTTGGCTCCCAACTCTGTGCAGGAAATGGCTGATTTTGTGGCACTTGGTTTTGAATTGGCTTTTAAATACCGCAATCCTGCCATTATTCTTTCTGATGGTGTGATTGGACAAATGATGGAGAAGGTGATTCTTCCTGAGTTTCAACCTCGCCGCACAGAAGAAGAGATTCGCGAGCAATGCCCATGGGCTACATTGGGAAAACCTGCATCGCGCAAACCCAATATCATAACATCCCTTGAGTTGGATGCTGAGAGAATGGAGAAAAACAATCTTCGTTTTCAGGCTAAATATGCCGAAATAGAGAAGAACGAAGTTCGTTTTGAAGAAACCAACTGCGAAGATGCAGATTACTTATTAGTTGCTTTTGGTTCTACTGCACGTATTTGCCTTAAAACTATTGAGCTTGCACGCGAAGAAGGAATAAAAGTGGGACTATTGCGCCCTATCACATTGTGGCCCTTCCCTACCGAAATACTTAGCAGTTATGCTGACAAAGTGAAAGGAATGTTGACCGTGGAGATGAATGCTGGACAAATGGTGGAAGATGTTCGTCTTGCGGTGAATGGAAAAGTGAAAGTAGAGTTTTACGGTCGTTTAGGTGGTATAGTGCCTACACCCGACAAAGTATTTGAAGCTTTGAAAGAAAAAGTTGTTCAGAAATAATATACATATAAAGCAGGCCAATGCTCTATGAATCCGAAGGTAAGAAAAGTAATTTTAATTTTGTTTTTAATAGCTGTTGTAGCAACTATAGCAACTTATTTTGTATCTGATAAAAGTATTACCTCCACATGGATTGCAGGAGGAATTGCTGGTATGTTTTATATTATGTATCGTTTTTCGAAATAACATCAGTTTTTTTTAAACACACAAGCCCTTAACAACAAATAGAATATGAGTAACGAATCAATTATAAGTCCAGAAAACTTGGTTTATGCCAAACCCGAACTAATGAACGACAACTATATGCACTATTGCCCAGGTTGTTCGCACGGTGTGGTGCACAAACTAATTGCAGAAGTTATTAAAGATATGGGAATACAGGAAATAACCATTGGTATTGCTCCAGTGGGTTGTGCTGTGTTTGCTTATAATTATATAGATATAGATTGGCAAGAAGCGGCTCACGGTCGTGCTCCTGCATTGGCTACAGCTGCAAAACGATTGATGCCAGACAAAATGGTGTTTACCTATCAAGGTGACGGAGACCTTGCAGCCATTGGAACTGCCGAGACTATACACGCCGCAAACAGAGGCGAAAACATTGCCATCATCTTTATCAACAATGGTATTTATGGTATGACAGGTGGACAAATGGCTCCTACCACATTGCCCAATATGAAAACAGCTACTAGCC
>CAYTJC010000432.1:0-1789 GCA_964437875.1 uncultured Dysgonomonadaceae bacterium | reverse complement strand
ATTACACGCAATTTGTCAATGATATTACACGCTTTTCTACAAGCTATACCGACAATCCATCTATTGCACAACGCAACCGTGTTGTTTTTGATGAAAACTTGATACGAATTGGCATTCCATCTTCCAAAGAACTAAAACGGATTAATAAGGAGATTGAAAAGCGAAACAAAGAGATACTGAAACGTGAGAAAAAAGCAAGGAAGAGTTGGGAGAAAGAGAATAAGAAAATTAGTGAAAAGAGAGAGAAGCAAATAAAAGAGATAAAGAAGCGTGAGAAAAAAGCCAAGAAGCAGTGGGAAAAGGATAATAAGAAAATTAGGAAGGAAAGAGAGAAGCGAATAAAAAAGATTACTAAGTGGTTTTAATACACAGCATTACTCCACAAGGCAGAGGCATTGTAAATGCACCCGAGCGGGTTACCCACAATGGCACGGATAAATATCCGCGCCAGCGCTGGGCCTTTCATTCGCTCCCGCGAGAGTCTCTGACCAGTGCCTGTACACTTTATTCATCTGCACCTCCTTCATGGCCATCAAGGAAATCCTTTCATCATGGTTCAGATTGATTGCTCACTGTCAATTGTCAACTGTCAATTGTCCATTAATTCCTTACCCCACCATCCCATTCACAAAGGTCTCCACAAAGTTGACCACCTTGTTGAGCAATCTGTCTCCAATAGATTTTCGTTTCAGCACCGATGGTTGTTCGCCATCAATGAGGTCCAGCAGGTGGTCGCGCAAGGGTTCGCGTTCGGCATAAAGATAGTCTTCAATCAGCTTCTGTGTTTTCAGAGGCTCTAGGTTCTCTTCTTTCACAAACTGGTTGAAAGCCTTCTCTTGCTCAGCACTCCAATACTTCTCAAACTCTTCGGGTATATCGTCCGTGTCGTGAATGATGGGCAAGTTCTCCGCAATAAACTTCTCTATCAACTCTTTCTTGCTGCGCAAGTTTACTTCTCCTGTCAACAAGTCAACCACTTCTTTTCGTTTTGCCTCACGTTCAGATGCTGTAGCCCCTTTCAGTTCTGCCAATAGCTTCAAGATGTACGACACATTTATCTCGTCGCGGTGAATCAGTTCCAATTCAAAATCAACATCGTCTAAGATGGAGACTTTCTCTTTCACTTTGTCACCTTTCACCTCCTGCCACAAATCGAGATATTTGCTGCGGAAGTCATTAAAGAGTTGCTCGTTCATGGCCAAATCTTCCCACTTGAAGTCGGCAAAGGGAGCCATGGTGTTTTTCAATCGCATCAAATCGCGAAAAGCTTTTATAAACTCCAATTTCTGCTCTTCGCCCATCAAACTATTCACACTGTTAACAGTGGGAGTAATGGTGAGGAGGTGAATGAATGCCTCATTAAATTTTTCCACATAATCCTCATACGGCTGCATAATGATTGTCTCAATAGCCTCCTTGTTACTAAAAAGGGTGATGGCCTCATCGGTAGCCTTCTTCAGGTTCCGAAACACCACAATGTTGCCCTGACTCTTCTGCTCATTCAAGATGCGATTGGTGCGCGAGTAAGCCTGTATCAGTCCATGGTAGCGCAAGTTCTTATCCACATACATGGTGTTGAGCGGTTTGCTGTCGAACCCCGTTAAGAACATATTCACCACCAGCAGGATATCTATCTTGCGCGCTTTCACTTGTTTCGAAATATCGTTGTAGTAGTTGTAAAACGATTGACTATCGCGGGTGGTATAGTTAGATCCAAACAGCTGGTTGTAATCCCCAATATAACTCTCCAACTTGTCGCGCTTGTGCACATTCATACCATAGAGAGCAG
>CAYTJC010000431.1:411-1789 GCA_964437875.1 uncultured Dysgonomonadaceae bacterium | reverse complement strand
AAGCGAGGATCGGGACAATATTTTTCTAACAGAAAACCCGACAAACCGAATGCAAACAAAAATGAAAAGAAAGAGTGCAAATGGCTAAAACCTAAATATAGGCCTTCTTCTCCTTCTGGAGCTTGCAAAGAAAAATACTCCAAATAGCGTGGAGAGATAAAACACTCAGCTAAAGCTTGCATACCAATACCTATAATCATCATGAATGCTACAGGGTGCATACCCAATATAGAAGCTAGTCCTATCTGATTACCTAATGACATAACCAATGCCGAAAAAGGAATGATAAACATTCCCACCAACATAGAATTGAGTGCTGTTCTATTTTTCATGAATGAGGTTACAAAGTTGACTGATATAAACACTACCAAAGGATTCACATTAGCATACCAGCCAGGCGATGCCCCTTCACCTATAAGGCGGATAACATACTTGGGCATGGTGGCATACATTTGGCTCTGTATCATCCAGAAACCACTAATGATTATCATAAGTGTCATCAAGCGTCCATTTGTAGCTACTTTCAACATAGAACTGCCAATTTCGCCAAAGCTTTTTCCTTTACCCTCAATTTTGGTTGTTCTATAAAAGAAGATAACCAAAATCAATGCTGCAAAAGTCATAAATGCAGAAAAATAGTTGAGATAAACCAAGCCTTGATCTCCCATACTTCTACGCAATGGATCTACAACAGTTTTACCAATAAAAGCGCCAATATTTACCATCATATAAAAGATTGCATACCCTTTGGCTCTGTTTTCAGAAGTAGTTTCACGGGCAATTGTTCCCGAAATGACAGCTTTTATAAAAGCTCCACCAATTATCACAAATAGTAATACAGGGGCAATAGACCAACGCAACCAACTCTCATTGAGACCTGTGAAAGTAGTAGTCATCTCATAGTTTACTAGCCCTGCACTTTCTAGTAAAGTGGGGAGCAGACCTAAACCACCATATCCAATGGTGAGGAGGAAGAAAGCCAAAATAATGGCCGATCTAAATCCAATTCTGTCAGCGTATGCACCAGCAAATGTGGGCAGTAAATAGAGAGATGCTGAGAAAACTCCGGCAACTATACCAGCTTCAACGTCTGAGAAGCCCCAAACATTGGATAAATAGAGAGTAATAACTATAAAGACGGCATAGTAGGCCAAACGTTCTAGTAACTCTACAACGTTTGCCGTCCAAAAGGCTTTAGAATACTTAATCATTGCTTCAGTTTTTAATGTACATATACAATTATGCTATAATGTGGACAAAGATAATAAAATAAACAAAATCAGTCAACCGTCAAAACTAAAAGATAACAATATTTTGTTATAATTTAAAGATATAAACGTAATCAAGATAGATAATAGCATAAACATATGAACACAAA
>CAYTJC010000431.1:0-401 GCA_964437875.1 uncultured Dysgonomonadaceae bacterium | reverse complement strand
GTGGACAAAGATAATAAAATAAACAAGCTTGCTTCACTTTATTTAAGCTTAGGATTAAAATATATTTATCAAAAATGAAACTCTGGTGTGAGGTTAAATTAAAGAGTGAAAGTGGAAATGACCTGTAGGATAGAGACAAGGAATAGGTAAATGCGTTGATGTGCAATGGCCAAATCAGCCCCCCAACCCCCTGAAGGGGGAGTTGGGCATGACTATTCAAATATTGCAGAATGATTTTTAGACGTGGCAGTGCAACGTCTCTGCAGATATCCATAGTAAATGTTTATAGAACATTTAGGCGTTATCCAGCTCCCCCTAAGAATAACCGATGCAAAATATTTTCACTTTTTCAATTAATTCACTCCATCTCCACCACAGTAATACCAGCACCACCAAATTGC
>CAYTJC010000430.1:0-1799 GCA_964437875.1 uncultured Dysgonomonadaceae bacterium | reverse complement strand
CTACTATTACGTACATACTTTAAATAACTTTTACGTTACGAGCCTTAGGCGAGCCACTATCTGTGACTTCTTTGTTAGCCAATTGGCAATTTGAGGTGCAAAATTACAATAAATATTTAATCTTACAAAACTAATCCATCAGTATTCTTCACAACATTCATCCTATCATACACTTTACCTATATTTTCAATTATATTTGTTGCAATAAAAGAGCGGGGATTGATTATACCTGATGTAACATTGGCTGTCATTCCGTGAATATATACGCCCAACTGTGTTGCAACTATTGGTTCATAGCCTTGTGCTAAGAGCCCAACAATAATACCCGACAAAACATCTCCGCTCCCCGCTGTTGCCAATGCAGGAGTGCCACTACTGTTTACATAGACATTCTTGGAATCAATAATCAAACTGTGTGCTCCTTTTACCACAACAATGAGATTGTATTTACGAGCAAGTTCACGGGTTAATGCAATTTTCTCAAAATCATCTTCCCATATCCCTATTAAACGAGATAATTCTCTTGGATGTGGTGTGAGTATTGTATTGGGCTGTAAGTAATCTAACCAATCGCTATTTTCAGATAATATATTTAATGCATCGGCATCTATAATTAATGGTGTGGATCTGTTTTGCAAAAACTGATGCAAAGCTTGTTTCGTGTCATTATGTTGCCCCATCCCCATCCCAATAGCAACAGCACTAACTGCTATATCATAAGAAATTGATGATATATGCTTTCGATTATCATCTTGCAACACCATAGCCTCAGGAAAAGAATTTTGAATGATATTCATGCCACATTGTGGAACGAATGCTGTAACTAAACCACAACCACTTTTCAATGCAGCTTGCGAGGCCAACGTTACCGACCCTATCTTTCCCAAACTTCCACCAATAACCAAAGCATGTCCTTGAGTGCCTTTGTGAGCATATTTAGCTAACGGCCTCAATTTATCTGCCATGGCAGAACCTATGAGATAATACATTTCTGTTTCGGCTTCAGAGATAGCTTTTGCATCCAAACCTATATCTACAATTGTGAGTTTACCAACAAATTTATCGTTATCAGGAAGAAAAAGTGATAATTTAGGGATCTGGAAAGTGATAGTTTCAGTAGCGTGAATTGCTAAGTTGGTAGGCTTGTCCATAAAAAGTCCACTGGGAACATCTATGCTGACAACTGTTTTTTGTGCTTTATTGATTCTTTCGACTACATCTTTCGCCAAACCACTCAGCGGACGTGACAATCCTGTTCCGAATATTGCATCAACAATCACATCTATATTATCTAAGTAGGGAATTTGATTTGCAGAATTAACCGTGGTGATATCTACACCAGCTTTCTTAACCCTATCGATATTAAGGGTGCAGTCATCGGAGTAGTTGTTGGTTGTTTCAACAATGAAAAGCTTCACAACATATCCCACTGTATGCAACATGCGTGCAACCGCTATACCATCTCCCCCATTGTTTCCAATTCCACAAAATAGAGCTACTGTATTTGCTTTAATAGTGTAGCTGTTTACAAAATAGTCAAAGAAAGCTGTCGCAGCCATCTCCATCAGCTGGTGAGAGAACATTTCATTGTACTCAATGGTTTTAGCATCTACAAGACGGATGTCTTTGGCGGATAGTATTTTCATGACAGAGTAGTATTAAGTTTACATTAGCGTAAAAATAATCATTTTGTCTTGAAAATGAAAAAAGTATCCACTTTTAATGTGAATACTTTCTTCAAATTGTGCGCAGGATGAGACTCGAACTCACACACCGTTTCCGGCACTACCACCTCAAGG
>CAYTJC010000429.1:0-1802 GCA_964437875.1 uncultured Dysgonomonadaceae bacterium | reverse complement strand
CTCCCTCGCGCAAGAAGCGTGGCATATTGGGCGTCACCATCAATTTCTTTTGCGACACAGAAAAAGCTTCTGTCTTTGCACTGTTCATATTCTTATCATGTGCCAGTAGGCGGAAATGCCACTTGGTATTGCTTTCGGGCACTGTAAATGCAATCACAGTTTCTCCCTTTTCATTAGTGCGCAATTGTGGGTAGAAGAATGCAGTTTCGTCGAAGTTCTTTCTTATTTGTGGTATTTGCTCTTCAAGCGCGCCTGCTTGCTCAGGAGCAGGAGGCGTAGCCATATCGTTGGCAATTTTATTTTCAGCTAATCCAAAAGTAGTATCTACAGTGCTCTCCAACATCACCTCTTCTTGCTTCGCACTACTGCGAGTGAGTTGATAAGTAAATATTGTAGATCTCAGAAAAGAGAAGCCAAACCAATTGAACGTATCAAACTCGAAGTTCTTATAATTGAGATATGATACTGATTGAAAACCCCTGCTTGCATTCTTACCAAAAGAAGCATCCTGCGACAATCTAGGTGCACCAACGAATCTACTGCCACCCGGCAATCGTAGCATCCAGTTTGTAGTTGGATGAATACTATTGAGAGAGTAGTCGTACATCGAAGCCAATACCTCGGCCAATGCCGGTTGTTGCTTAGCATCGGTCACACTTATACGCCATTCTTCTTTGCCTCCTGGCAATATTTTGTCTCTAAAGACATCGAGCTTAATTGACAGAGCCGTTTTCTCTTTTTCTTCAAAAAAGCTAATGTTATGCGTATAAAACTTATCATTTTTCACATAAGTCAATATCAAAGTCGCATCGTCGGCATATTCATCTTTATAAGGAATAGTGAACAAGCGGTTCTCACTGTTTAGTTGTATCCATTTGCGCTCAATAAGTTTATTGTTACTCTGCCATAATTCATAGAGCACATTCACATCTCTGTCGCTCACTCCCAATATAACCTCAGCAGGAGTGTTTTTGCTATATATAGCGTTCTTTATCACCAACCAATCGTTGGTTGTGATGGGTGGACGTTTGTCCGAATAAGAGAACAACAACACATCCTTTTCAGCAGTCACTGTATTACCCCTATCATCCTGAGCACTCAGTTTTATTCTATATTTGCCCGATGGGTTATTCTTTAGTTGACTCTTCAACTCCGATTGAACACCAGTTTCGAAAGTGCCTTCATTTACTTGCTGTTGGATAGAATCATTGTCATCCAATGCAAACAGTTGATAAGTTCCTTTTGCTTTGATGTCGTTCCCATCCAGGTTCTTTGCTTCAATTTTAATATCTCTTGGCGAATCCTTCTCCATCTTATCGGGCATATCTATAGATAGCACCATCGATATTGTACCCACAGTGATGGAATATGTTGCCACTTGCGTTTCGCCATTCAAATCGGTAACGCTTGCCTCCACTGTGAATGAGTAAATGGCGTGCTCACCATCATCCTCATCGGTTAATTGTGGAGTAAACTGCAATTCAAATTCTCCTTTATCGTCAGTAGTTACCATGCCATCGCTATAATGTTCAGCACCGCCACCACCCCATCTCCACCACCAAGCTTTTTGGCGTGTAATGGTGTAGCTCACTTCTGCATCTTGCAACTGTATGCCCGAAAAGCTTTCAGCTTTACCTCTCAACTTCACCTCTTCTCCAAACTTATAAGTCTTCTCTATCTTATCGAAAGTCACCTCAAACGTAGGTCGCTTATACTCTTCTACTTGAAAGTAGGTCTGACTATCCAATGCTTTAATACTAAATCGACCAGTCAGTAAACCTTGAGGAAGCACAAACTCACCC
>CAYTJC010000428.1:0-1808 GCA_964437875.1 uncultured Dysgonomonadaceae bacterium | reverse complement strand
TAATGGTTTCTTTGCTATTGCCTCTATTGGTTAATTGTGCAGATACTGTGAGCGAATCACCCACATTTTGCATCAGTTGATTGGGTTCGTAAGCCGATAATTGGACTTTTCTAATGGATTGAATGGTAAGCTTGGTAGTAAACTCTGCTATTGTATTACCACTATCATCTACCAAGGCAAACACCATATCACTATTTCCCGATGGCGCACCTCTGCTGATAGCAATACGCACTGGCACAAATCTTTTCGAGTTAGCTTCCATCTCTATAGCATCGGCACTTTGTCCTATCATCGAAATACCACTTACTGTTTTCAGCACAAGTTTTCCACTGAAAGGGGCTGTTGTGTTGTTTTGTAATTGAATTGTAAGCGGGACTAAATCATCATTCTTTGCAACAATCTCTTTGTTCGTCTCTATAGAAAAGGCGGGCACACCACTCTCTTGCGCAAAAGTTGTTGTGCAAAGGAAGAGCAGAGAAAGAAGGATGTAGAGAAATCTGTTCAAAATAGAAGATGTGTAATTATAGTTATTGAGGTGATGTTCTGATAAAACAAGATAAACGATTTTATTTATGGAGGCGATAATGTATAGGTCAATGTAGTTGTATACTGCCCAGGTTGTTTTGTTGCTAACTTCTCAGCTTCGCTTTTTGTAATGAAATAGCGCACATCCAATAAATGTGGGTTTGTTCCTGTAGCTTTGCCATTAAAGACCACTTGCTCATTTGGTGAAAGTGAAACTGAAGGAATTATAGCACCTAATGCACTATTTGTCGGACCATCCACCTTCATACTCACAGCATTTACGGGAATAATCCCTTTGTCTCCAGAAAAGTCTGAACTGTTTGTTTTTACTCTCACAATATAGGGCGTGTTTTTAGAAGTAACTTTCAACCATGAACTATTTGGAGCATTTTCTACCTGCTTTGTATAATCTTCGGGCTTAGTAAAATTTAGGGATGCATTGGCGTTTACTTCAAATCCGAATTCGGGCCCTGAGGGGGGGATGCCTTCAGGATAAATTTGCATCCCAATATTAGAACTTGATTGAGTTAGAACAGTTTTACCATTAGCTCTTAATACAGCAAAGGTAAGCGACATATCATAGGCTTGCCAACTTTTTAGCTGCTCCAAATAATTACCCCCTTCTACTAGGATATCAAATTCAAATGTATGTCTTTTATTGTTATCATTATGGTCTCCAGTTTTTAACGGAAAACTTGACCCGATTATTACTAACCTATCTTCATTGCTTAAGGGAATGTATTCTTGACTAGCTCCTATCCCGCCTAATGTAATACCATGTCCCAAAACTTCATTAATACGTATTTTCACCTTTGAAGGATCGAGAAATTTTGATTCGGAGTTTCTAATAAGACCATTTACGCTTACAGCTAAAGACCAATTAGCATAATTGAGATTTTCACCACTCAATGCTACACTAAATTGAAAAGCTTTTGGAGTTGTTGACCCATTGTAAGATTCTACTTTAATATATTTAGAGTTTGAATCGGAAGAAACTTGAGCAACCAAATTTCCAACACTAAACAAAGCAATTGCAATAAGCACAATTGCACTTACCCAGATTCTATTTTTCATACTCAAATGATAATTCTGCCATCTTTATCGATGATGCATGTTCATAATCGAATATTGCAGTAGCCACATAGTTAGAAGGCGCAAGGTCTTCGGGTAGATTGAAATAGAGATGACGCTCATCACCCGGCATGGAGTAAAACACCACATCCTCCAATTTTGTCTTCTCGCCCGTGTTCTGGTTCAATAGTTCGCACGTGATAATGCCATCA
>CAYTJC010000427.1:0-1814 GCA_964437875.1 uncultured Dysgonomonadaceae bacterium | reverse complement strand
TCGCGCCAGCGGTCAAAAATGAATGAACATTCAATCAAATCAACCCATCCAACCCCTTTTTCAAGTCAGCAATGATATCTTCTACATTCTCCAATCCCACAGATATACGCACCAATCCTTCGCCAATATCACTTGCTTGCCTCTCTTCGGGTGTGTAGGGCGAGTGGGTCATGCTGGCAGGATGTTGAATCAATGTTTCCGCATCGCCCAAGCTTACCGATATCTTCAGCAATTCCAGACTATTCAATAGTTTCTTACCAGCTTCGATGCCACCATTCACTTCAAAGGCAATCATTGCACCCGGCAGATTCATCTGTCGTTGTGCCAATTCATATTGCGGAAAAGAAGGTAGTCCAGGGAAGAGCACATTGTCAACAGCAGGATGACTTTCTAAGAATTCAGCCACTTTCTGAGCGTTGGCACAATGTTTTTCCATGCGTATCTCTAATGTTTTCAATCCACGTGCAATCAAGAATGCATTGAATGGACTAAGACTGGCCCCCGTCAAATCTTTTATACCCAACAGGCGAACTTCCTTGATGTAATCCTCTTTCCCTACCACGAACCCCGCTATCACATCACCATGTCCGTTGAGGTATTTGGTGGCAGAGTGTACTACAATGTCTGCGCCCATTTTCAAAGGGTTCGTAATATAAGGAGTAGAGAAAGTGTTATCCACCATCAATCTGCAATCGTCTTGTTGCTGAACTATGTCTGCCACTGCTCTAATATCTGTTATGTGAAGATTTGGGTTGGCAGGAGATTCCAGGTAAACCAATTTAGTGTTGGGTCGCATTGCTTTCCTTACATTCTCAGGATTGCGTGTGTCCACAAAAGTCACCTCTACACCATATCGAGTGATGCCATGACTCAAGAATGCAAAGGTGCAACCATACAAAGTTTTGGATGAAACAATATGGTCGCCTTGTTTCACACACACCCAAATGGCCGATGTGATGGCACCCATGCCTGATCCAGCCGAAACGCATGCTTCGCCTCCTTCTAGCAGTGCCACTTTCTCTTCGGCTAAGTTGTTTGTCGGATTGCCCAGCCTGCTATAGATGTAGCCCTCTTCTTCCAAGGCAAAACGGCGTCCACCTTGCTCTGCGGTTTCAAATGTAAATGCAGATGTTTGATAAATTGGGTCGCACAACGCACCAAATTGGTTGGGTTGGTGACCGCCATGAATGGCTTGTGTGGCAAAGCCGAGTTTTTTCAATTGTTCTTTCTTCATAGTGGTAACAAGTATTATTTAGGTGACAAGAAAAGTAGGCACATATGGTTCTTCTCAAACAAAGATAAGTAATTTACTCAAGAAATTGTTTCAGTGGTCGTGTTAAAATGGTGTGCTTGCTTTTATATTATTATAAAAGCCTATCCTAGTTTTTATTCTTATTTTGAACAAACTTCCTTACATTTGCATTCTATATTAATTACTTAAAAAATAAACATCTGTATGAAAAGAGATACACGCATCTTCGATATTATTGAAAAAGAAAAACAACGTCAATTAAAGGGTGTAGAGCTGATTGCTTCTGAAAACTTTGTGAGCGAACAAGTAATGGAAGCAATGGGATCTGTTCTCACCAACAAATATGCTGAGGGTTATCCCGGAAGGCGTTATTATGGTGGTTGCGAAATGGTGGACTTGAGCGAACAGTTGGCCATTGATAGATTGAAGAAACTCTTCAATGCCGAGTGGGCCAATGTTCAGCCACATTCAGGGGCGCAGGCCAATGCAGCAGTGTTTTTGGCATGTTTGAAAGCTGGCGATAAGATATTAGGCCTCAATCTTTCTCATGGAGGACACCTAA
>CAYTJC010000426.1:0-1831 GCA_964437875.1 uncultured Dysgonomonadaceae bacterium | reverse complement strand
ACAAATCAAACCAAGTGCGCACCGATTTAGTAGAACAGATAGATAGCTATTTTCTTTATCTATACAAAGATGTTGCACCATCGCCAACAGCTACTATCAATACAGAGAGTCCAGCTTGGGCATTAGACAGATTGTCTATATTGATTATCAAAATATATCACATGCACGAAGAAGCAACTCGTAGTGATGCCGATGCCGCTCACAAAGAGAGTTGTCAGCTCAAACTAAATGTATTGTTGGAGCAGCGCACAGATCTATCTCGTGCTGTAGATGAATTGCTTGACGAGCTACAATCTGGCAACAAAGTAATGAAAGTGTACAAACAGATGAAGATGTACAACGACCCTGCATTAAACCCTGTTCTATATGCTAAGAAATAAGTAACTAGAGAAGATGAAAGATATGTTGTCAAACATACTTGTAATTCGGTTTTCTGCTTTTGGCGATGTTGCTATGACTTTGCCAGCACTATACTCGGTTGCGAAAGCACATCCCAAGCATACCTTTTACATGCTCACATCAAAATCTTTTGTGGCCCTATTTTCAAACCAATTGCCAAATATAAAGGTGATTGGTGTAGATTTGAAACAATATGAAGGGGTGGGAGGATTGTTGCAACTGGCTAGTGAAGTTCATAAAAGCTACAAGATAGATGCAGTTGCCGATTTGCACGATGTGTTGCGTAGTCAAGTGTTACGTACTTATTTTATGTTAAGAGGCAAACGTGTTGCATATATCCGCAAAGAGAGAGCAAAGAAAAAAGCAATTGTCAGACATAAAGCACCCTTAGCTCCTGTCAAACATTCAATAGATAGGTACAGAGATGTGTTTTCTAAAATAGGACTAGAAGTCGAAATGAGCTTCACCTCTTATTTCGAAAACCAACCTCGCCTTGCGCACCAATTGGAAAGTTTATCTTTCGACTCTAGTAAGACCAATATTGGCATTGCACCCTTTGCTATGCATGCAGAGAAAATGTATCCCATTGATAAAATGGAGGAGGTGCTGAGTGCAATGGCCCAGAGAGACAATACACATGTGTATCTGTTTGGGGGAGGTGGCAAAGAAAAAGAAAAGCTAGAAGAGTGGGAGGCAAATTATTCTAATGTAACATCGGTAGTAAGAAAGTTATCTTTGGAGAATGAGTTGCTCTTGATATCTTATCTGTCAGTACTTGTATCAATGGACTCAGCTAATATGCATTTGGCATCATTAGTAAACACACCAGTAGTTTCTATATGGGGTGCTACACATCCATATTTAGGGTTTTATGGTTTCAAGCAATTGCCTGGCAATGCTTTGCAATTAGACAATTTAGATTGTCGCCCATGTTCTGTATTTGGCAATGTGCCTTGTTGGAGAGGCGACCATGCCTGTATGAATTGGATTGAGCCACAAACAGTGATTGAAAAAATTGAAACAGTGATTGGAGAAAACACTTAGCAGAAACTTAGACAAATAACTTTTATATAGCTACAGAATCAAAATACCCTCTTTTGCATATACATATAACTATGTAGAAGTGGGTATTTTTATGCTGTAATGTTAGATAGGGTTTTATTTTCCGATAGTTACAAAAAATATCGTCTTGGCACCAGATTTTTTGTATATTTGATATACAGACTCTGGTTGGTTCTATGAAATTAAGGAAAGAAAGCTTAAGGCAGAGTTAAACAAACTTAAAGATGATCGTGAATGCTTTTTATCTGGATGGGAGGGTTGTTCGAATGCGTGACACAATCCGCGGAATTGTAGGAAAGCTCAGAAAAGGTACTGGCGAATACTATATATTAGTAGCTGTTGACACCGGAGATCATACGATACATTCTTT
>CAYTJC010000425.1:0-1831 GCA_964437875.1 uncultured Dysgonomonadaceae bacterium | reverse complement strand
ATCACAGCATGCAAGGGGTTGGAGGTAACAATAGTTGGGGAAGATTGCCAATGGACGACTATCTAGTGAAACCAGCAAATACACCTATTACATACAGCTTCACGATTATTCCTATTGATAAAACATCGGAGATTAATCGTCATTTTAGTAAGTAGACTGATAAGAATTGAGCCTTTGGCAAACCAAAGTTGATTTAATAAAAAGAGGATACGCTTAGTAGAGAGTGTATCCTTTTTTTTGTTATCCTGTTAAGAGTGAATTTTGGATCACCAGTAAAACTATGTGTTTAACTATTGCTATCTGTAAAAAAACTACTTTACATAAACTGTTTTACAGATTGGTCCAAATAAACTCAGGTGGAGGTTAAATTCTCAATTTGATGATGACTGACTGATTTTTCATATTGTATTTGTTGTATTTGTTTAAAAGGCTTCGCCCTTACACCCACTTACTCTTTTTGCCTTGACGCAAAAAAGTAAGCAAAAAAGGTCAAGACTGCGCCCGTCTCACTCGAAAAACTTGCGTGCGAAAGGCTGAAATCGTTATAACTCGCTACGCTCAAACAGCAACGATTTTTAACCGCCTTTCACCCTTGTTTTTCGGCTCGTCGGTCGAGGTCAAGGAGTAGGGTGTTTAATCGTTACTGTTTATATTGAGAGAACTTGCAGAACCTCTACCATCGACTTTAGTGGTAAAGCTATTTCAACATCAAGGTTTTATTAAATTACAGAGCAAAGTATCTAAACAAACACATACTTTTCCAGGTGATCCTGAATTTTACGTGGATTCTTTCTGAATATTTAAAATTGCACTATCTTTAGGGTTAATAACAAAGACTAGAAACTAATTATGAAATTAAGCATCCATCATTTTTCGAGAGCTAGCTACACCATTCTTATTGTAATTTTACTATTAACCGTATCATGCAAATCTAATAAAGAAAAAGTCGAACAAGCTAACTATTCCAATTTTGAGTTTAAAAATAAAATAGACGAACAAGTTCTTAAGAACTACCTATCTCGTTCAATAACACTAACCTTTATATCTAGTCCATCTGCCAATGTTGAAGAAGACTTGCAGTTTATACAAGACATTGGTGCTAAGTATATAAGCCGAGCAATTACACCCTGGCGAGCTGAGACAGATTATGAACAAGCAACCCTAAAGTATAAAACAGTAATTGATGAAGCCCACAAATTTGATGCTGACATTATTTTTGAAACTTGTATCTTCGAAACTATATTTCCAAACGTTGATGAAGTGGAAATACCCGATTGGGTATTCAACGCATTTGACTTACCTGCTGAGAAAAGGGTTTTCAATTATGACCTTATGCTTTTCCCTAACGGTGATTTCCACAACCATTGGGGAAATGGTGGTTCGATACCAGACATTACACAATTAGAAACACAGTTATATTTTTATTTTAGAGCTTGCAAATATATCGATGCTGGATTTGAAGCTATTCATTGGGGACAAGTTCTTTTGATGGGAAAAGACGACCCCGATTTTTCAAACTATTTTGATCTTTTTGAAAAAGTAAGACAGTATTCTAAAGCAAACTCAAGAAGGGGTTTTACTCTGCACAATGCCCACACACACGGAATTGCTGATAAGCAAAACAATTTACTATTCGACTTTCATTGCTTTCCAATAAGAATGCGCACACCCCAAGGAGCTGAAATGCATGAGATTACAGACAGCACACCGCAAGTGACTCTTTTAGAAGAAAACTATTTGGATGCTATATTCAATAAAAGTTTGGGAGGAGTAGCGCCCAGTGGTTGGGAATGCAGTTCTCTACCCTACTTTGTAGAGATTGATAATTACG
>CAYTJC010000424.1:0-1835 GCA_964437875.1 uncultured Dysgonomonadaceae bacterium | reverse complement strand
ATGCTACAATTGGTGGCTCTGGATATGATATTGCTTGTGCGGGTGCAGATCAGCCCATTTTTTATC
This sequence comes from uncultured Dysgonomonadaceae bacterium, assembly GCA_964437875.1. Classification (GTDB taxonomy): domain Bacteria; phylum Bacteroidota; class Bacteroidia; order Bacteroidales; family Dysgonomonadaceae; genus UBA2632. The sequence continues at coordinate 1,769 of CAYTJC010000424.1, read as the reverse complement.
GTCGCACAAAAGGAGAAGCTCCTCAAATTACACCTGTCTCTTTCAATCCTCCGTTTATTCAACAAATGGGAATTGTATATCTCAACAAGAAACAAAGCTCCTCAACGCAAGTGAAATCTTTTTTAGAGTCATCATCGGCTCAAAATAAGTTAGTGGATGAGGTGTCTGAGTTATCACAAAAGTTTACCACAGTAAACGACATTGACAAATGTATGAGTCTTATGCAACAACACGAAAAGATAATTGCAAAAGCAACTGGTCTCACACCTGTTCCAGAACTCTTATTCCCAACATACAATGGTGCAATAAAATCGTTGGGTGCTTGGGGTGGCGATTTCGCACTCTTTATTTCAGAAGATAGCTTTAGCAGCAACAAAGAATGGTTCGAGTCGAAAGGATATCCCATTGTGATGCCTTTGGAAGAGGTAATTGTAAACAGACAAATCAAATAGCTTTATGGCACATTCGAAATTTCAACACAAAGAAGAAATCAAGTTAAACGATTACTTGGCTTTAGAGAGAACCCGACTCGCCAACGAAAGAACATTGTTTTCATATATACGTACAGCCCTCTACCTCACCTTGGGAGGAATTGCATTTTTGCAAATGAACGATTTTAAAAACATCAAGTGGTTAGCACCCATATGTTTCGTATTGAGCATTGTGATATTAGTGATGGGTGTTTTCAAATACATTGTGATGAAAAGAGGGTTGAAAAAATTCTATACAAACTCTCACCCACAGAAAGTCCACATTGAACCATAGGTAAACTCCATTGTTTTTCATGTAAACAGATAAATTCATATAATTAAGTAAGACACACTTCGTATGACTCACAATAAAGTACAAGATATAACCGTTGAGTGGAAGAGCCCCTCCAATTTAGCCATTGTCAAATATTGGGGAAAGAAAGGCATTCAACAACCCTTAAACCCCAGCATCAGCTTCACATTAAAGAATGCTGTAACCACTACACGCGTAAATGCGAAACCATCGGAGGGGGGCGGCTTCACCTTCTTCTTAGAGGGTAACCGCAAAGAAACATTCAATGATAAAATTGCCAATTTGTTGAAACTAGCCTCAACCACCCTACCATTTATTGCCACTCATCACCTCACCATAGAAAGCTCCAATACTTTTCCCCACTCATCGGGTATTGCATCCTCTGCAAGCGGTATGAGTGCACTGGCTCTTTGTTTGGCCGATCTGCAACTTCAGATTAATAAGCGAGCAAATCATAACCTAGACGACCTACAAATGGTGTCGGAATTGGCACGTTTAGGCTCTGGAAGTGCAGCACGCTCTCTCTACGGCGGATGGACAATATGGGGAGAAACCCTAGCCTTCCCTAGCAGTAGTGACCATTATGCAGTGAAACTTCCCACCATTCATACCAACTTTATGCAGATAGCCAACGCAATACTCATCATTGAGCCCAAAAGCAAGAAAGTGAGTAGTAGCCAAGGCCATGCATTAATGAACAATCATCCTTACGGAGTGGCACGCATCAAACAGGCCAATAACAATACGGAGCAGCTATTGGAAGTTTTAAAGTCAGGAGATTGGAATCCCTTTTTTGAGATTGCAGAAAACGAAGCTCTTTCTTTACATGCACTCATGATGAGTTCCAATCCTGGTTACACCCTTCTTCATGCCAACAGCTTGAAAGTAATGGATGAGGTTAGAAAAGCACGTATTGAAAAGAATCTCCCTGTTGGATTCAGCATGGATGCAGGTCCGAATGTTCATCTGCTCTATCCAAAATATGA
>CAYTJC010000423.1:0-1845 GCA_964437875.1 uncultured Dysgonomonadaceae bacterium | reverse complement strand
ATGCTTGTATTACGTCCTGCTGATGTGAACGAAGCTACAGTGGCATGGAAATTGGCGTTAGAAAATGCTAAGACCCCAACAGGATTGATATTATCGAGACAAAATATAACGGATCTTCCCACGAAAGGAGACAGTTACCAAGAGGCATTGCAAGTTGAAAAAGGAGCTTATATTGTACAAGACGATACTGATTATGATGTAATTCTATTAGCTTCTGGTTCTGAAGTGTCAACATTGGTGGAAGGTGCCAAGTTACTTAATGAAGATGGTATCAAAACACGTATTATCTCTGTTCCTTCCGAAGGACTATTCAGATCACAAAGTAAAGAGTATCAACAAACAGTGTTGCCAGCTGGTAAGAAAGTGTTTGGGCTTACTGCTGGTTTGCCTGTAACTCTACAAGGACTTGTAGGTACGGATGGTGTTACATGGGGAATGGACTCTTTTGGATATTCGGCACCCTATACAGTGTTGGACGAAAAGATGGGCTTTACAGGAAAGAATGTGCATAAACAAGTTAAAGATTTTTTGAATGAAAACTGATAACATGTCTTTGTTTGGTGAGTCCGTTAAGCCTATAGGCTTGGCCAGCGACCATGCTGGTTTAGAAGCTAAAGAGTTCATCATCTCTAAATTGGAGGAAAAAGCAATTCCTTACATAGATTTTGGTGCCTATAGTGCCGAATCTACTGATTATCCAGATTTTGCCCATCAATTGGCCAAAGCTGTGGAAGCTGGAGAGTGTTATCCAGGTATTGCTATCTGCGGCTCGGGCAATGGCATCAACATGACTGTCAATAAGCATCAGCAGATTAGGGCAGCTCTTTGCTGGAATAAAGAGATTGCATATCTGGCACGTGCTCACAATGATGCTAATATTCTCTCTTTGCCAGGCAGATTTTTGGAGGAGGAAGAGATTTATGAAATACTCGTTACTTTTCTGAATACTCCTTTTGAAGGAGGAAGGCATCAGCGAAGAATTGACAAAGTTCCTTGCAAATAAAAGCTGTAGAAGGAAGATTAAAAACAAAGCCGACGAGCTAAAGTATCAATCATTGCGTATTGCGTAAAAACAAACACAAGAGATATAAGAAACAATATACAATAACTCTAATTGTTTCGCTGATACTTATCTCGTCGGTTTTTCTTATTGTTATTGACTCGATTAAGAAATCGAGCCGAGAGCAGTTTCACTCATTTTATGACAACAAGTATGGGCATAAATACATGGTGAGAGGTGTGGATGTGTCTCATCACAATGGCTCAATTAATTGGATGCAATTGAAAAACGAAGGAATTGCATTTGCTTACATAAAAGCTACAGAAGGTTTGTCTCACAAAGATAGAAAATACAAGGACAACTATACTCAGTCTAAGTATTCTGATATAAAGGTGGGTACCTACCATTTCTATACTTTCGGCTTAGATGGTATGATGCAAGCACAACATTTCATTCGTCATTCAACTGTTGGGAGTGGTGATTTGATACCTGCTATTGATGTTGAACATTCTCCTGTGAATAAATACAGTAACGATAAAGATTACAATCAGAAAGTGCTAGATGAATTGATAAAGCTAGAGAAAGAAATGTATGAGTATTACGGTGTACATCCTGTTATCTACACCAACCAAGATTGCTACAAGCTATATATAAAAAGCAGGTTTCCTGATAATTTAATTTGGATGAGTAATCTGCACAATGAGCCAGTCTTAAATGATAATGAATGGATTATTTGGCAGTTTTCGCATACAGGAACCATAAATGGTGCAAATGGTGATATAGATTTAAATTATTTCAGGCATTCATTTCGTCAATTCAATCAACTTTTAATGCCTTAATCTTTG
>CAYTJC010000422.1:0-1848 GCA_964437875.1 uncultured Dysgonomonadaceae bacterium | reverse complement strand
TAACTAAATCGCTCGAAATTGGTGGGGGTGACTCTATTGTGTATGCTAAGGTTGCAATTCTTAATAGTGATATATTGTCTTTTGAATTACCAATAGAAATTTCGGGTATTAAAGGGCTTGATATTGGCTCAAATGCTATTATAGATCCCGGCAAAAAAGATCTTGTTGTAAATGTAATGTCTCCTCCTAAACAATTGGATCGTAGTGATTGGACAATAGATTATTTCTCGTCAGAACAAGATCCAAGTGCAGAAGCGGGAACTGGATTAGCTGAACATATGATAGATGATAACCCTGATACTTATTGGCACACAGGATGGTGGCCAGCATTTATACCAGGTCCACATACTGCAATAATTGATATGCAACGTGAAATTGGTGTAGCAGAGGTTGAAATTACTGTACGTAACAACGTAACTTGGGTAGAAGTTGATGTAAGTAATGATAAAGAAAACTGGGAACGAGTAGGTAAAGTTGGAGCTGGTGGAATAATGTCTGCTCCGGCACCTGTGCTTGGACGTTATATGCGACTTACAGTATGGGGAAGAGAACCCAATGGTGATGTGGCGGACATCAGAGAAGTGTATGTAAAAGGTATTTAATCATACAATCTAATCTAAGTCAATAAAAAAAAACTCCGAAACTAATCTTAGTTTCGGAGTTTTTTTTATTTAAAGAACACTGGGTGAACCTGCTTTAATCTTAGTAACTCATTTCAACAATCCTTTTCACATCGTCAGGTTTCAACAACCCGCTTTCGCCCAATTTCAACCATCCTCTTTTTGTGAAACGCTTGGCTATCTCTTCAGCAGTTCCTTCATACTCCTTGGTGTAGTCGGATAGTTTTGTTTTAATTCCCAATGAGTGGAAGAACTCTTCTGTTTTTTCTATCCCAATATGTGCTTTTTCCTCTTCACTTCCTTTGGTTATATTCCAAATGCGTTCAGCATATTGTGCTAATTTCGCTCTCTTGGTTTCAAAATTGTATCGGTAGTGACTTGGCGCTATTATAGCCAATGTGCGGGCATGATCTATTCCAAACAGTGCTGTGAGCTCATGTCCCATCAGATGTATTGCCCAATCTTCGGGCACACCTTTGTTTATTAGTCCGTTAAGTGCCATGGTGCAGCTCCACATATAGTTGGAGGCTGCTTGGTAGTCTGTTGGGTCTTTTATAATGGCAGGGGCCACTTCTATTAATGTGTGAAGAATACCCTCTGCAAACCTATCTTGGAGCAGTCCCCCCATTGCGAAGGTCATATATTGCTCTAATACATGAGTAAAGGCGTCTGCAATTCCGTTTGCTATTTGGTGAGGCGGAATAGATTGCACAACTTCTGGGTCGAGAATCGAAAATTGTGGGTAAAATGCATCGCCACCCGACGATAGTTTCTCTTTTGTCTCTTCACGCGTAATAACAAACCCTGAATTCATCTCAGAGCCTGTTGCAGGAAGCGTTAGTACAGTTCCAAAAGGCATCCCTTTGTTTACAGGGATGCGCTTTGTCATTATATCCCACGGATTGTGACCACTGAAAAAAGCTGCTGCCGATAGAAACTTAGTTCCATCGATTACCGAACCTCCTCCAACAGCCGGCCAATAAGAAATCTATTTTCTCTTTTTCAATCACCTCCAATGCTTTCATCAATACGCTGTATTCAGGATTTGGAGGAATCCCTCCAAACTCTACTATCTTGTGTTTGTGAAGGGCATTGATAACTTGCGTATAAACTCCATTTTTCTTGATGCTTCCTCCTCCGTAGAGTAAAAGAACGTTCGCTTCTTGGGGAACTTCTTGAGATAGTTTTGCTATTTGTCCTTTTCCAAAAAGTATTTTGGTGGGGTTTT
>CAYTJC010000421.1:0-1852 GCA_964437875.1 uncultured Dysgonomonadaceae bacterium | reverse complement strand
TCCCAATGAGGCACTTCTGCCTTCATGTTGGCTTTTGCACCCTCAATACTGGTGGAAGAGAGCGAAATCTTCATATTTAACTCTTGGCTGTCTTGCATATCAAAGGTCAGGATGTAACGAGGGGCTTGTTCTCTAGGGTCTCTCTTCTCCAACTCTTCTTTGCTAATGATTGGTTTGTCAAACTCGATAACAAAGTAGTACTCTCTGTTCACCCATTCCGCTCTTTTTGTATAGCCCGAGATGGTTTTATCGTCTTCAAAGTTAATTTCGTTGGCCAATATGTGACGGTGCACATGATCTTTAAGCCACACCAATCCGCTTTGGAAGTCGGCAAGTATATTGGCAGACTTATCTTTGTTGAACACATATTTGTGAAACGCAACATGAGGTGCTGCAGTAATTTCTACTTTCACATCGTTGTCTGTAAGATTCACAGCGTAATAGCCAGGTGTAGCCTCTTCGCTCATCAGGTCATATCTGCTTTGCAAATCGTCGCGTTTGTCACCCGAGAAAGGCTGCATGAGTAGGTCGCCCAAATCAATACCACCTGTTCCATTCAGTCGGGTTTGCGAAAACCCAGTGATGGTCGAGTCGCCATACACATATCCAGCACAATACTCCCAAGAGAAATTACCCGTTTCCGGTCCTGGTTGCACCATTCCCAGTGGATAGGTTGCACCCGGAAAAGTATGTCCGGTGAATGCAGTTCCAATAAATGGATCTACAAACTGTGTGTAATCTTTATCTCCTTTCATCGTCTCTTGTTTTGCCGATGTGCAAGACAGTGTGATGAATGAAGCAATAAAGGTGAGTAATAATAATTTCTTCATATCTGATTAGTTTAGTATAATATTGTAGTGTAGAGAGTAAGGGTAGGGGCCAACCAAGTAGATTTCCCCAAACACCTTTACATCAATATAATGTTTAACATTGCATTTCTTCAAAGAGATTAATCTTCTTTCTTAGCTCTCATAGAGTCCCAAACCAAATAGGCACACAGCACAACAAACATACCCAATGCCAACCAAATAGCACCATTGCTATTTGCCCATGATTCATTGATCCAATTGTAGCTGTTCTTGATATCCATTATTTCTCGTGGATTGATGGTGCCTGCTGCTTTAATGGCTGCATCGGCAGGTATATCTTGAATAAACTTGATAGCTGCACTCACAACTCCCATCAATGCACCACCCGCAATGAGTCCAGAAGCCAATAGAGTACCTCTTTCGTATCGTGCGGTGTTTAATACTGCATCTTTGCTTCGCGAAGATATGAACCAACTGATGCCACCACCAATAACTAGCGGTATATTCAACTCGAAAGGAATAAACATGCCCAAAGCAAATGCCAGTGCCGGAACTTTAAAGAATGTAAGCACAATGGCAAGTAAAGCACCTGCAGCATACAATATCCATGGTGCACCTGTTCCAGACATAAGAGGATCTATTACTGCCGCCATAGCATTTGCCTGGGGAGCAACTAGCGAACCTTCGCCCACAAAACCATACGTTTTGTTTAAGAGCATAATCACACCACCCACTGTAGCTGCAGAAACTAATGTTCCCAGAAACTTCCAAGTCTCTTGCTTCTTAGGTGTTGTTCCTATCCAGTAGCCAATTTTGAGGTCGGTAATGAATCCTCCTGCCATGGAGAGCGCAGTACAAACAACACCACCAATAATCATGGCTGCCACCATGCCAGTTGGTCCTTTCAAACCTATAGATACCAATATTACAGATGCCAGAATTAGCGTCATCAATGTCATCCCCGATACAGGGTTGGTTCCTACAATAGCAATAGCATTTGCAGCAACCGTTGTAAACAAGAAAGCAATTACGGCTACTATTAC
>CAYTJC010000420.1:0-1853 GCA_964437875.1 uncultured Dysgonomonadaceae bacterium | reverse complement strand
AAGCTCTTAAATAGTCTTTTCTCACAATCATGTATACTTTTGATGCCAATCCTGACAAGTAGGTTGCTTCTTCGCAAGCTGTGTCTCCACCACCTACTACTGCAACTATTTTGTTGCGGTAGAAAAACCCATCGCAAGTAGCACAAGCAGATACGCCCATACCAGCATATTTAGTTTCGTCGGGGATACCTAAGTATTTTGCTGTGGCTCCAGTGCTAATGATTACTGTGTCGGCTTCTATCACCTCTTCGTTGTCAATAGTAATCTTTTTTGGGCTAGTAGAAAAATCAACGGCAGTTGCTCTTCCTCTCACTACTTCAGTACCATAGCGTTCGGCCTGCTTTTTGAAATCTTCCATCATCTCAGTTCCAGTTATTCCTTCTGGGTAGCCAGGGTAGTTTTCAACTTCAGTAGTTGTGGTCAATTGACCTCCAGGTTGCATTCCTTCGTACAATACTGGACTTAAATTGGCACGTGCAGCATAAATGGCAGCTGTGTAGCCTGCGGGTCCTGATCCAATGATCAGACATCTAACTCTTTTTGTCATAAGTGGGTATATGTTTTATAAAAGCTCTTTGTTGTGTTGCGAAAAAGCCTCTTGTTTTATTTCTGTACAAAGATACGCTGAAAAATCAAACTATAAAAACGGTATAATTTTTATCTATAGGTGGGTTGACAAAGTTGATTACCTAAGGTCTATGATTTCTACTCCGGGGTGATTGTTTTTGTTGAAGATAAATAAGTCGTTTGTAAAGTTATTGTTGCTGTCATATTTAGAAATGCTCAATTTGTTTTTACTGCCATCTCTAGTTGTAAATTTCATGAGCACTACATTGTTGGTCTTCTTGTCAAGAATAATGGTGAGATTTTCAAAATCTTGCGATTTGTTGATGGGGGTCATCTCAATTTCGATTACAGCTGTTCCGTTATAGTTACGGTAAGTGGGTTTCATCAGCACAAAGTCGGTCTTATACATATTGAGTAAGCCCAAGGGACTAATGCTCACTAACTCCTCGGGAGTTGGGTTACTTATATTTACTTCGTTGGCATCTTTGAGCAATACCCATTGGGTGGTGCCATCAAACCAAGAGGTAGAGTAGGGCATATCAAGTTTAAACTTGTTGCCTTTCACAAAAGCCAAGCCTTCTTGGGGTTCATAAGCTCCTCCATCGGGGGCGTCGGGCGAGAGAGTGAAAGAAAGTCTTACTCCTCCCGATTTTTCGAAGAGTTGACTAGCTTTGTCTAATATTGCTTTAGACTCAGGCGAACTCTGTGCATAGGATACTATAGAAAGTAACAGGAGTGATAGGATGAATATGATTGAGCGCATTGTTTTCATTGTTGTGGTTATTTATGTTGTTGTACCCTTTTGGACGACTTTGGCAAATGAAGGTTTAACTCCCTCTATCCATCATCACTTTTCATCATAGTCAAGAGCACTCAATATCTTTTCTAGCGAATATTCATCGGCAATATACACTTCTCGTGGCTTGCTTCCTTGAGCTGGTCCCACTATTCCAGAAGCCTCCAAGGTGTCCATTATGCGACCAGCTCTGTTGTATCCAACTGAGAATTTGCGCTGTATGAGAGATGTAGAACCCTGCTGATGCACCACAATCAGTCGGGCTGCTTCGTCAAAAAGAGCGTCACGTTCATTCATATCCACTGAGCCTGTGGCTTTCTCAGTTTCACCAACATATTCGGGAAGTTGAAACGCAGACTCGTATCCTCTTTGTTTGCCAATGTATTGCGCAATGCCTTCCACCTCAGGGGTATCTACAAATGCACATTGAATGCGAATTAAATCACTGCCTTGCGAAAACAACATGTCGCCACGTCCAATCAATTGGTTG
>CAYTJC010000419.1:0-1854 GCA_964437875.1 uncultured Dysgonomonadaceae bacterium | reverse complement strand
TTGGGCATCACATTAAACATCCATATACAAAACGGAATGGAGAGTGCCAAGAATATAAAATTGATGGTTTTGTATTTGAATACAATCTTAATACTACTATCGTACCATCTGAAAACCCATTTGTCGGCTTTTTGTTGTGTACGGTTGAAAAAGTCATTCACAGGATTGTTCTTGAAACGAATGCCATATACAATTTTGTATAATACTGGAAGGAGTACAATCCCTGTGAAGTATGAGACCATCAATCCTACACTCACAGCAAAAGCCTGTGCAAAGAATATAGCCCCTGCAATGCCACTCATAAACACCAGCGGCACAAATACAGCAATGGTGGTGAGTGTAGAGCTAAGTATGGGTGTAATTACCTCGTTGGTTCCCTTTATGCACGACTCTTCCAGCGAATAACCCTGCATCCTATATTGGCTAATGATATCGGTGACAATGATGGAGCTATCAATCATCATACCCAAGGCAAGAATCATCCCCGAGAGAGAGATAATATTCAACGATTGATCGAACAGGTAAAAGAAGATAAATGTAGTGATGAGCGATGTTATCATGCTCAAACCAATAATCACAGGTGACTTCATATCACCCAAAAAAAGCAGTGCTACAAAGAATACCAACAAAAAACCCAACCCGAGATTTTGTTGCAAATTGGAAATGGTGTAATCTAGCAATTCTGTTTGATTGCGATTCACCGTAAACTCGACATCTGGATAGCTACTCTTTAAATTGCGAAGCATTTTGTCCAACGATTTTTTCAGGTTTTTCATGGTTTCTTCGCCTTGTTTTATCACTCCCAGCGTTACGCTTCGTTTGCCATTAATCAACGAGAGTCCAGTTTCAGGTTGGCGCACCACTTCTATTTTTGCCAAGTCTTTTAGTTGGAAAATACGACCGTTCTTCTCCATATAGATGTTTTGCACATCTTCAGGTGTACGCAGCAACGATGTAAACTTGATGTTGTATTCATAATATCCATCGCGCACCACCATACTACCCGGCTCAATATTATTGGCCGAAAGCACACTCTCAATATCATTCAAGGAGATGGAAGCCGACTTCAACAGATTCAAATCGGGCACAATCTGCAAATGTTTGTACATAAGCCCCGTCATATCTGCCATGGCCACTTCGGGCAGTTGCTCAATGCGTCGTTTTACTACATTGTCTGCAAAAGCCGATAGGTCTAAAAACTTTTGTTCATCGGTAGTAGAGTAGGGTAGGTCTTCCTTGAGTGTCAGATTTAGGTAGAACACAGGAATATCTGTAGCACTCGCTTTAATCACCCTTGGACGACGAAAATCTCTTGGCAAGCCATTCATGGCAGCATCAATTTTCTCATTCACCTCTATAAAAGCCAAATCGGTGTTGGACCCAAAGTCAAACTTCAAACGAATAATGGATGCACCATCTCGTGTCTCACTTTGTATATCACGCAACTTGCCCACTTGCATCAACTCTCGGCGAATGCGTGTTACAACAGTGTTTTCCAATTCTCGCGCCGACATATTGTCACCTGTCACCTGCACCGTTATTTCAGGTATAGCAATATCAGGCAATAACGACACAGGCAACGTGGCATAGGTGATAATGCCAATAATGGCGCTTGCCAGAAATACCATGAGGACTGCGATAGGGCGTTGGAGGAGAAACTTGATCATAGAATTACGAATTATGAATTACGAATTACGAACTGCGAATTACGAGATTTCAATTTTATTTGAATAGAGCCTATTATTTTGAGTAATTCCTCTGCGTCTGTCAATAAAGAATCAGCTAAAGCAGTATCTAAATATTGAGATGCTTTTAGCAAATTGAGCCAATACTTGGTTTCCCGTGCTTCTTTAT
>CAYTJC010000418.1:0-1870 GCA_964437875.1 uncultured Dysgonomonadaceae bacterium | reverse complement strand
TAGGCTCCATCAATACAGGTGAAGCTTTTTCGGAAGCATGTCTAAATGCTTGTATAGCACAAACCTCAAACGATAATTGGTCGGAGTCAACAGCATGGTAAGAACCATCTATTAAAGTTACTTTCAATTTATCTAATGCATATCCTGCTAATACACCAGTCTTCATTGCACGTTCAAAACCTTTTTGAATTGAAGGAATGTATTCTCTTGGAATATTTCCACCTTTCACTTGATCTATAAACTGCAATACGCCTTCAAAATCATCGTCAGCTGGCTCGATGCGAACAATCATGTCTGCAAACTTTCCGCGACCACCACTTTGTTTTTTATAAGTCTCGCGCAACTCAACTGGTTTAGAAATTGCCTCTTTGTAAGATACTTGAGGACGACCTTGATTTGCTTCTACTTTAAACTCACGTTTCAACCTATCAATAATTACCTCCAAGTGCAGTTCGCCCATACCTGAAATAACTGTTTGACCTGTATCATCGTCTGTTTTTACTGTAAATGTTGGATCTTCCTCTGCTAACTTAGCCAAACCATTTGAAAGCTTGTCTAAATCCTTTTGAGTTTTAGGCTCAACTGCAATTCCAATCACTGGATCTGGGAAGTCCATAGACTCTAGGGTGATAGGAAATTTCTCATCACACAAAGTATCACCTGTGCGAATATCTTTAAACCCAACACCAGCACCTATATCACCACATGCAATAAAATCTTTTGGATTTTGTTTGTTTGAATGCATTTGGAAGATACGTGATATTCTCTCTCTTTTTCCTGATCTTGTATTATATACATAAGACCCAGCATTCAAGACACCAGAGTAAACTCTAAAAAAGCACAAACGTCCAACAAATGGATCAGTTGCAATTTTAAATGCAAGAGCACACATTGGCTCTTCAGGATCGGGATTACGTACCAACACTTTAGAAGAATCATCCGGATCCATCCCCTCAATTGCTCCAGAGTCTAGAGGACTTGGAAGATATGAACATACAGCATCCAATAGTACTTGAACACCTTTATTTTTAAATGATGAACCACACAACATAGGGTTGATCTGCATTTCAATTGTTCCTTTACGGATTGCAGCTTTAATCTCAGCCTCTGTTATTGATTCTGGATCATCAAAAAACTTTTCCATCAATGCATCATCGCATTCTGCAATAGTTTCTAACATTTTCTCACGCCACTCTTTAGCTTCTTCAAGCAAATCGGCAGGTATCTCCTCAACATGATAGTCAGCACCCATGGTTTCATCGTGCCATATAAGTGCTTTCATAGTGATAAGATCTACAACACCCTTGAAACCTTCTTCTGCTCCAATAGGTATTTGAAGAGGGCATGGGTTGGCACGCAAAACATTTTTAATTTGGCTTACAACCTCAAGAAAGTTGGCACCTGAGCGGTCCATCTTATTCACATAACCAATACGTGGCACATTGTATTTGTCTGCTTGTCGCCAAACAGTTTCTGACTGTGGCTCAACACCACCTACAGCGCAAAATGCAGCAATTGCTCCGTCTAATACACGCAATGAACGCTCCACCTCAACAGTAAAGTCAACGTGTCCGGGAGTATCAATTAAGTTTATCTTATATGTTTGATCATCGTATTTCCAGCTTGTAGTGGTAGCAGCAGAAGTAATAGTAATACCTCTTTCTTGCTCTTGTTCCATCCAGTCCATAGTAGCTGCACCATCATGAACTTCACCAATCTTATGAGTGAGACCGGTATAAAACAATATGCGCTCTGATGTGGTAGTTTTACCAGCATCGATATGAGCCATTACCCCAATGTTACGCGTATATTCTAATGAATTCTTTAAACCTTTTTCCATCTTTCTTACCTAATCTTTAAAATCTAAAAT
>CAYTJC010000417.1:926-1889 GCA_964437875.1 uncultured Dysgonomonadaceae bacterium | reverse complement strand
CTGGGCATGCCATATTTGAAGCCACACATGGCACTGCACCCGATATTGCTGGGCAAAATAAAGCCAATCCCTGCTCCATGCTCTTGTCGGCAGTGATGATGCTAGAATATATAAAGTGGAACGAAGCTGCCAATCTTATTACCACAGCACTCGAAGGAATGTTTGAAAGTGGCACCGCCACACACGACTTAGCCCGATTTATGCCCAACGGACAATCACTCACAACAACGCAATTCTCAGAACAATTAATACATAATCTAAAATAAAAACAGGCAACTATATGGAAACAAAAGAACTAATATTACGATTATCTGAATCTATCAAAACCACCAGCAATATCCCAAAAGAACTCTATAAGGAGATGGGTGTGAAACGTGGATTAAGAAACGAAAATCACTCTGGTGTGTTGGCAGGTCTCACACGTGTAGGCGATGTGGTGGGTTACGAAAAACAAGAAGATGGTAGCCTCAAAGCTATACCCGGAGAGCTCTATTATAGAGGCATCAATGTAGCCAACTTGGTGCATGGCATTCAGAAAGACAACAGATTGGGTTTTGAAGAGACAGCTTTTCTACTTCTCTCAGGTGCTCTTCCCTCCAAAGATGAGTTGGAAACATTTCGCTCTTTTATGATGAAAACCATGCCCCTAGAACATAAAGCTACCATGAATATTCTTTCGCTTCAGGGCAAGAATATCATGAATATACTAGCACGTAGTGTGCTAGAGCTTTATATATATGACGAAGACCCCGACACAGTGAGCAAAGACAACCTCATACGTCAGTCTATCAATCTCATTGCTAAGTTTCCAACCATCATTGCATATGCATACAATGTGTTGAGGCACGACCAACAAGGCCGATCACTCCATGTGCGTCATCCAGATGAAAACCTTTCTGTAGCCGAAAACTTCTTGCTCATGATGAAAGGCCATGACAACTATACCGAGCTCGATATTAAGAT
>CAYTJC010000417.1:0-916 GCA_964437875.1 uncultured Dysgonomonadaceae bacterium | reverse complement strand
TTCTACATGCAGACCATGGTGGAGGTAACAACTCTACATTCTCGGTACGCGTCACTAGTTCCACCGAAACAGATACGTACTCATCCATTGCAGCAGGTATTGGTTCGCTCAAGGGTCCATTGCATGGTGGAGCAAACGTGAAAGTAAGTGCTATGCACGACGACATGAAGTCTAATATAAGTGATTGGGAAAACGTAGATGAAGTGGATGCCTACTTAACTAAAATATTGAATAAAGAAGCTTTTGATAAAACAGGATTGATTTACGGAGTTGGTCACGCAGTTTATACACTCACCGACCCACGTGCTGGTTTGCTGAAAGAGATGGCACGCGACCTAGCAAAAGAGAAAAATCTTGAAAAAGAGTTTGCCTTCCTTGAGTTGGTAGAAGAGCGCTCGTTGCGCATGTTTGAGAAGTTTAAAGGGGCAGATGCTGCAAAAACGTGTGTCAATGTTGATTTCTACTCCGGGTTTGTGTACAAATCTATCGGCTTGCCCGAAGAGGTATTCACACCCCTGTTTGCTATGGCTCGTATTGTGGGTTGGAGTGCTCACCGAATAGAAGAGTTAAACTTTAGTAGCAAGCGCATCATTCGTCCTGCATACAAAAACGTGAGAGAGCGACAAGATTTCATACCCATGGAGAAGCGATAAGCAGACAGACCATTTGTAAGTCAAGAAATCAATACAACCGCTGGCGAGAGGCCCGAGTTTCTAACTCGTGTCTGCCGTAGGCAAAGATTAAACAAATAACTTGGGGTCAAGAAATCAACAACTTCTTGGCCCCTCATTTATAATCGCAGACACAATTCTGTAATTCGTGTTTGCTGTAGGCAAAGCAATCATCTGCTTCTTTGCCCTTTTACAATAAACAATAACTATGAAGAAAATAAAAGTTGACAATCCAATTGTAGAAT
>CAYTJC010000416.1:0-1891 GCA_964437875.1 uncultured Dysgonomonadaceae bacterium | reverse complement strand
CCTCCTCAACTGAAGCCATTGGTTTACCTTTAGAATATTCTTGAACATAAACTTTCCCCTCACGATGCACTTCAGCCTTCAAGTATATAGACAATGCATTAACACACGAAACACCTACACCATGCAAACCTCCGGAAACTTTGTAAGTCCCTTTATCGAACTTACCACCAGCATGCAGAACAGTCATAACCACTTCAAGGGCAGACTTTTTTTCTTTTTCGTGATAATCTACCGGAATACCGCGTCCATTATCCCTAACACTTATTGAATTATCCTCATTGATATATAAATCAATAACAGAACAATACCCAGCTAGCGCCTCGTCAATAGAGTTGTCTATCACCTCATTTACAAGATGATGGAGACCCTTTTCACCTGTGTCTCCAATATACATTGCAGGGCGTTTTCTTACTGCCTCTAGACCCTCCAACACCTGAATATTAGATGCTGAATAGCCATTATTTGCTAAAACTTTATCTTCTTCTACCATTTTTTATATAGATTACATCTTATTGAATATAAGATTTTTAGAAATTATTTCTTGCTTTAAAAAGAACAAACAAATATAGTGAAAATTAGCGATAACTCAAACATAAACAAGACCTAATGCTCTGTTTTTTCATATTATTGGGATAAGAATAAACGCATTAAATGGAGTTAACGCAACAATGCTAAAAGCTCCTTATAACAAGAGCAGTTAGACTAAAACTCATGATCAATAGCTACCCTAGAAGTTCTCACTTTAGACATAAATGAGCCAATTTTTAAATGCTCTGGATGATTTATATAAATATTTAAACCCTGCAAATCTTCAAATTCAGCCGTCAACATCAAATCATAGTTGGCGTCTGAAACACCTGGCTTATTTAAGACAACCTCCATTTTCAAGAGTTCAGGCATAAAACTAGGAAGATTTTCCAACTCTTTTTTTAGATAAAGTGCATTTTCGTCTCTCGAACCACCTTCAGCAAAAGGAGCTAATTTAAAAAGAACTATATGTTTAATCATTTGTAAATATTTTATATTATTACTACAAAGATAATACATCTAACTCGAAACATAAACTCTGAAGCTACTTACATCATAAGTTTTGATCAACAAAAATTGACTAATCGCCAATAGTCTTACAAGTAAAAAAACCTTAGCAATTTTTCTGCAACTTATTACAAACAACAAAATATGCCAACTATCAAAAAAAAGCACTTGCAATACTTCCTCAAAAAAAGGCATTCTTTATCAAACCACTTCACTAAAGAAACATATGTGGAGTCTAGTGTTTGGCTTGCACCTAGTTTCTAATTCTAGAAACTCACTTATTCTCACTCTATGCATATTACAATCTACGGCTTTTATAAAGGGCAAAACATTTTTGAGCCCTAAGATAAAGTTATTCACAAGGAAAACTTGCATCCACGACCTGCAAATTGTTTGAAAATCTAATTACCTACACTTTGAGGCCTATCTATAAGGCCATCAGGTCATAAAAAGCCTATTCCAATCGTAACACTATCTTTTTATTAACCCATTCTTGAATATAAAACTGCCTTTTTTCCTTTCACGCCTCTTATCATCAAAAACAGCAGCCTTATAATGATCAGTTTTAGTGGTTCAAAACATATCAACGACAAGCAGATTGGGTTTTCAACAGATAAACATCCAATTCTAGGCCTAAGATTCAATTGTTAGTTAGTACATATTCAAATAAAATATGAACCCTACGTAGCGAAAGCAATATTTGCAAACGGGATATAGAATACAAGAAATCGCATCAATTGAAGCATTAGAGTTAAACATATATTTTTGCTGTTGAGAGACAACAGCAAACTACAGAATCACGGATCACCTGCAAAAGTATGTGTTTAGCCATAAATTTTAGCTAACCTAAACAAGA
>CAYTJC010000415.1:1654-1893 GCA_964437875.1 uncultured Dysgonomonadaceae bacterium | reverse complement strand
AACTCTTGGAAACAAGTCACAGTCTGCATAATCAGGTTAAACAAGAGGATTGGTGATATGCATGGAAGAGTGATATGAAAAAAACCTTGAGTTCTGTTAATTCCATCAATACTTCCTGCTTCATACAGACTCCGTGGCACATTTTTCAATGCAGCCAAGAACAGCACCATTGATGAACCGAATTGCCAAACCGGTACAAGTGCAATTGTAAATGGGGCAACTGACGGATTGCCGAGCCA
>CAYTJC010000415.1:0-1607 GCA_964437875.1 uncultured Dysgonomonadaceae bacterium | reverse complement strand
CCCCCTTTTTTGGAATAGAAATCTCCAAATAACAGATATAGCCACACTGCCACCAAAAATCGATGGAAGGTAATAAACTGTACGGAAAATATTGACACCACGTACATCAGTATTTAGAACCATTGCAATAAAGAGTGCAAAAAATACTTTACCAGGCACGGCAATGATGACATAGATAAACGTAGCTTTAATAACAGCATAGAAATCTGGATCAGTTGTGAATATCCTTACATAGTTTTCCAGCCCAATAAAATTCACGCTCTGTGACATTGTTTTGTTAGTAAGAGAATATATAAACGAGCTTATAAAGGGGTAGCATTGGAATACTATTAAGCCAATCAGCCAAGGTAAAATATATAAATATGGCTCTATTCTTTTAAATCGTTGTTTTTTTTCTTTGTGTTTCATTCCAGTATATACCTCTCTTTGCCTAGATAAGAAGCCCGGATTGAATGTTAAAACAAACTTAAATGCTCAACTACGCAATCCGGGCTAAATCTATACCTGCTATTCTAATATGCGTTTTTAAGCAGTTGTTGATTAATTAACTATTACTGCATGCTTTTAAGCTCTGCTGTTTTCTGCTCCATTAGTCTTATAAATTCGTTCGCAGCGCCTTCGGGCGTATAATCCCCATAGTAAACCTTGTTCAACATATCACTTATAACAATTGCAAATTCAGAGCTAGCACTGATGACATTAATGCCTTGTCCTCCTTTGTTTTCCTGTGTCCAACTTACAAGATCAACAATTTCGGATGTAAGAATATCAAGCTCTTTCATACGGTTAAGTGCTTTGGGTGTAACAGGAACAGAGCGAACAATTCCAAGTGTGTCGATGGCTTCATCATCATTGTAAAAGAAATCAAGGAAGCGTAATGCTTCATCTGAATATTGTGAGTCAGCAGCCAAACATAAAATGTTTGTAGGACGAAGTACAACACCTGTATTATCAGCATCGGGGTTACCCATCGCTGGTAATGGTATTACATTTGTCATGTCACGGGAGCCAATTTGAGAAGAAAAATCCTGTATTAACACAACTTCATTAGCCAGCCAACCAGGGTTCTCCCACATAGCTCCAACCATCATAACATCTTCCATTGGTTGTATTACACCTTCTTTATACATATCATCAAACCATGTAAAAGTGGCTAGAGCGTCATCGTAATCAAATCCAAGGGTATAATCATCGCGAACCATGTAATCACCACATTGATTTAACAAATAAGTATTAAAAAATTGATGCTCATAATTAGGAAAAACAGAACCAAGAAGATACATTTCAGAATTGTATTCCTGTACTTTCCTACCATCTGCTTCAATTTTATCCCATGTAAAATGCTGTGTTAAATCTAAACCAATTTCATCTGCCAGGTTTTTGTTAGCATAGAGCACTGAGAAATTCAAGCCTGTCGGTACGCCTATCAATTGACCTCCTGGTGCTGTATAAATATCTAACATCCCTTTATTCGCAGAAAATACACTCATATCCATGATATCCTGTTTATTTAGGTCAACAAACCTATCAACCATACCCCAAAACTGTAATACCCATGCACTATCCACTTGCATAATTTCTGGTGCTGTTTTAGCAGCTAATTGGGT
>CAYTJC010000414.1:0-1899 GCA_964437875.1 uncultured Dysgonomonadaceae bacterium | reverse complement strand
CGACACTCGTAAATCGTGAATATATTTTATTTGTACTTTCCGACACTCGTAAATCGTGAATATATTTTATTTGTACTTTCCGACACTCGTAAATCATGAATATAATTTATTCGTACTTTCCGACACCCGTAAATCATGAATATATTTTATTTGCACTTTCCGACACTCGTAAATCATGAATATAATATATTTGCCTTTTCGGAGACTCTTTTACATTGAAATAAAAAAAGCTGATAGTTGCAGCTTGCAATTATCAGCCTTAAGTGTATTATTTTAGAATATCGACAGCACAGACTTCTTATTTATATGTTTCTCTCAAATGCCTAACAGTAATAGGAGTTTTTTCCGATTTCTTTAGTTCGGCCGATGTAATAGTAATTACTTTTTTCTCGCCTGGCAATAAGTCAAAGAAATTGTCACTAAATTTTGCTCCTTGTGTGGGAATTTCCACAAACACATCTTTTGCCAGATGCTTGCTCTTCAAAGTAATGGTATATTGCCCATCAGCATACAATACCGATTGCTCAATCTTAGTGGTTGGCAAATTCAGTTTGTTGGGCCAATGGAAAAAGTAGTTGCTCTGGGCAAGGGTGCTTTTCTTATTATCTATTAGCTTCACATTCACCACACTGTTTTCCTGCTGCGTTGCTGTTGCATAATCAGCTATAGCTATAGAGTGTATCTTTTTGCTTGCGTTTGCTTTGGCAGTAACCATAGTTTGTGTTCTCTTCACTATCTTTCCTTCAAAGTCAATCAATGAAACTTCCAGTGTTAGGTTGTTTGCATCTGTTAGTTTGTCAGATAGGGTGTAGATGTTGAGTTCTCCATCCTCTTCATATACATTCAGTGCAAGAGGTGCAAACACATCACGCGCTTTGTAGTGCATGGCTTTCCAGTTGTTGTAATAGTCTATGCCCGACCACGAAACCACAGGCCAACTATCGTTGAGCTGCCAATAGAGCGTGCCCATACAAAACGGACGATTCCTGCGGTGTGCTTCCAAACCATGCTTCATGCCTTCTCCTTGCATTACCAATCCTACATACACAAAGTCTTCGAAGTTGCTAGGAGTGTGGTAATACATATCCATATATTGTTTAATTGCCTCATTGCCAATACTGCTTTTCTGATGCGATTTCATCACTTCCGACTCGATATCGAAATCTTTCTCACTGGCAAAAGTGCGAATTGTTTTCATTTCGGGAAACGATTGAAACCCAAACTCGCTCATAAACCGGGGTACATTCTTATCTAGTACTTCAAATGGTTGGCGTCCGTGCCATACACCCCAATAGTGTGCATCGCCATAGTTAAGCGATTCTAGGCGCCCCCAGTTGGCAGTATCTGGAGATCCGTGCATGTAAAACTTACCAGGGTCTAGTTCCATAACAATGCCTGGCAATAGTTCGCGGAATGTTTTGTCGTAGCCTTCTCTAAAGCCGTCCATTATCTCTTTTGAATATACTCGGTCGTAGCCCCAATATTTGATTGACTCTTCCACTTCGTTGTTTCCACACCAGATGGCTACTGAGGGATGGTTGCGTAGTTTCTTGATATTGTATCTTGCTTCGTGTGCCACATTTTCAAGAAAGGTATTGTCGTGAGGGTAGGGAGTGCAGCCAAACATAAAGTCTTGCCAAACTAAAATTCCTAGCTCGTCGGCAAGTTCATAAAACTTTTTGTTCTCGTAGAAACCACCACCCCAAACACGAATCATATTCATGTTGGCAGCTACAACATTTTCGTAAAGTTGCTCGTAGTATTTGTCGTCTTGCAGTGTATTCATTATTTCGCCAGGAATGTAGTTGGCACCTTTGGCAAACATGGGCTCTCCGTTTACTTCGAAGTAGAACGAGCGGCCATGCTCATCAGGCTCGACCACCACACGAATGTTGCGAA
>CAYTJC010000413.1:0-1901 GCA_964437875.1 uncultured Dysgonomonadaceae bacterium | reverse complement strand
TAGAATAATCAGCTTTCACATTTTCATTTTCGAGCAAATAGTCAATACTCATTTCGACACTCTCTAGAGGCTCAAAGTTATATTTCTCTACTTCAACAATCAGGTATTCAGCTCCAGAATTGTCTATGTTTTGAAACAACGTATCGAAATCCATCACACCATCGTCTCCGCCCAACTCTGTTTCATCTTTTATATGAAGTAGCTTGAAACGGTTAGGATATTTGTCGAAATACTCAACGGGCGAGTGTCCTCCTTGCATGGTCCAGTAAACATCCATTTCGAAAAACACTTTATCAGGATCTGTATTTTCAAGCATGAAATCATACATCAACTCTCCTTCAATCTCTTCGTACTCGAAAGCATGATTGTGATAACCAAAACTCATACCAGCAGCATTGCACTTTTCGCCAATCTGATTGTAATAATCGCAATATTGCTTCAAGTCTTTCAATGTTTTTGGAGTAGGCATCCAAGGAGTTACAATGAACTTCATGCCAGCTCTTTTGTGTGCATCTATTGCCACATTCCACCAAGCCCATACATCGTCCCAATTGGTTTTACTAATATCACCTTCAAGTGGTCTGCCAGTATGCGAAGATAAAACTTCCATGCCAACCTCCTCGATAGCGGTCTTAAATTCCTCGGGAGTCATTCCGTAAAACTTGCCATCCTTATAGCTAGCAGCCTCCACTCCTGTGTAGCCAGCCTTGGCTACTTTAGCAATTGTGCCACTAAAGTCTGCTCCAATAGCTTCTCTCACCGAGTAGAGCTGAATGTAGATGTTTTTACTCGCCACAACTGCATCAGTCGTGGCTTCTTTGTTTTCTTTAGGTTGTGTGCAACTCAAAAAAAGAAGTGCAGCACCTATTACTAATGTAAAAAGATTTAGTTGTCGCATAATAATAAATTAGTCTAGCACTTTCACTTTAATATTTCTGAACCAAACATCATCGCCATGGTCTTGCAAACCGATATAACCTTCTTGATTATCGCCTCCGGTATTGATAAAGTTATCCCAACCTTTAAATTTGCTTCCTTCCACCATTGCTTTCCAATCATCTGTCCATAAATGATACTCAAGTACATTTTCACCATTTTGAGAATGTACAACTGTACCTTTATAAACCATAACTCCCCCTGTGTTCCACTCATCATAAGGATTAGAGTTTTGTGGCACTGCAGGAATTAAATCATACAATGATGCAGACTGGCGGTTATTATCTTTGCCCAACTTGGAATCGGGATGATTGGCATTGTCCAAAATTTGATACTCTGGCGAGGACTTCCAGATAGGTTCGCCTTCAATTTCTTGTGCGAGGTAAAACACGCCACTGTTGGCACCTTTAGCAACTTTCCACTCAAAGGTGAGTTCAAAGTTCTTGAATTTCTGATCGAAGATAATGTCTCCACCATCTTTTGCACCCGCTTCACCTCGTCCCGATCCATTTATCTTTATTGCACCATCATCTATAGTCCAAGCTGTGGGCATGTCATTACGGCCGTATCCGCGCCACCCATCAAAACTATTACCATCAAAGAGGGTAATCCATTCTTCATTTGTCATTTCCGTGTCATTTTTATCCGTGTCATTTTCTGCTTGCTTTTTACTGTTAGTGCAAGAAGAGAAAGCAACAACCATAATTATAAGACTAAAAGTCAAAAATATTTTTTTCATAAGATATCTGTTTTGTATTATTTTATAATGTCTGTATATAGATACGATGCCATCAAGACATCGTATCTAGTTAATTGTATAATCAGCCTTTATGGCATAGAAGGTAGCTTCCATCCATTTTGATAAGTATGCTTTATCATTTCTTGAGCCATTTGCCTAGCATTTACTGGGTCGCTCATTTTTTTAGCAAAAGTTGGATGACCATCCACAATCTTGAAACCATCTT
>CAYTJC010000412.1:0-1944 GCA_964437875.1 uncultured Dysgonomonadaceae bacterium | reverse complement strand
CCGTACCATATCCTTTCGATACATTCAAATCGCGCAACTTTATATAGAGTTCATAAATGGCTCCTTTACTAGAAATCCATTCTGTAATAACGTTCACAAGCTCATGCATATTTTCCGTATACGCCATTCTTCCATCCGCACCTCTTATACCACTCTCATCTTTTCTATGCCCTCCTGTCAAAAAGGTGTTCTTCTCTTCATAAATAAGATTTCTGGCTGTTTCAAAATCCTTGCCTTTAGGTAAATGCTTTTTTATCAACCTGTTTATCACCTTATAGTACAATTCATGCTTTGCCTCGGGATTGTCTATTTCACCCACCATGTCTGCAATCTCACTTTTCAACTCAAGCTGTCCATCCAAATCAAAATCAAAAGTTTGCTCTTTATTCTCGTCAGCTTTCATCAATATCATCTCACGCTCACGCTCCTGCTCTTGAAGCTTTTCAAGCTCTATTTTCTTTAATTCTTCTTGTGTGTACTTTCTGTTTTCTTGCTTCATAATAGTAAATTCATAAAGTGTATATTAGAGAAATGCTTACTTTTGAGTCTTTTATGCTGTTTTCTTGCAAAGACTATACTGCTATAACTTCTTTAATTTTACGCGCAGATTCTAACAACGAATCTTGTTCAAATGGATGTGTATTCAATAATTGTAGAGCAACTTCCATATTGGGAATATATTTATTATAGAACTGCCACTCTTTGGTATCAAAACAATAAAACGAGTAAATTATTGATGGATGCACTCCCCACTCCTTAGCAAACTTTTCTATATGCAAGTTTGATGTAATGTATCCTTTAGCAAACTTAAAGCGCGATTCGTTTAATAAATACTCTCTAGCAAAATCATCTGCCCTCTCTTCATTCGTCAAAAACAGATCGCCCTCGCTACATGTTATATGGTATACTCTTTTGTCTATCTCATCAAAATCGTATAATACATGATGCAACTCATGCAAAAGTGCAAACCATAGGGTGGGATATTTATCATACAAGTTAGACAACACAATACAAGGTTTATTATTCACAGACATTGTAGCACCCCTCACTTGAAGCTTATCAATACTTGGCTGATAAATAACTGTAACCCCTACTGCATACAGAGCTTTCAACACCTTTGTAAGTCCATACTCTTCGTCTCTAGTAAAGGGCCTAATCTTTGGCATCAAATCTATCAACTCATCCCTATTGTAATCGTATGGATTATCAATCAATTCAAATTGCTTTAGTGCCGACATAACCCAAAAGCTTCGCATCAAGTCGTTTGAGTTTTTTTTAGTTCTACTAAAAACCGACTCTGGTATATTTTTATTGTAAGAGAATATTGAATCTAAATTTAAAAATTGCTCAAGCTTTTCAGACATTTCCTTTGATGACGCCCCAGACTCCAAGAACTTCATTTTTGTGAGTGTAGCAATATCAAAATACTCAATTAGGTAACTACCTATTCTTGCTCTTTCTATTTCTCCAATTTGGTCAGCATTCATTTCAGGCACATATATTTTGGTTAACTTATTTATACTAATTCCTAAAAAGTGGGCAAGTTTAATGATGTTTATAAAATTAATCTGTTTGGCAGTAGCATTAAGAATTGGGTCAAGTGTTTTCTTATCCATGCTAAGCAACTTTTGAATCTGCCTATCAGATAAGTTAAGCCTTTCTTTCTTTGCCGTGTACAAATCTTTTAATGTTGCATCTTCATTCGCTTCTTCCAACAATTGTGCAACTGGATCTAATATCTTGCTTATTTCTTTATTATAGTTTTCCATAATCAGCGTGTAGATAATTTTCCTCAAAAGTAGCAAATTAATTGATATAATGC
Organism: uncultured Dysgonomonadaceae bacterium; assembly: GCA_964437875.1. GTDB lineage: Bacteria > Bacteroidota > Bacteroidia > Bacteroidales > Dysgonomonadaceae > UBA2632. The sequence continues at coordinate 122 of CAYTJC010000412.1, read as the reverse complement.
TATTATTGTGGGGAATATTTTCTTCATTATGCAAGAAATGTAATTAAGAATAGATTTAGACGTTGGTATAAATGCCCAGTATCCACAACTATAAAATTACTCTCTACAATGCTTCAATTCTT
>CAYTJC010000411.1:0-1958 GCA_964437875.1 uncultured Dysgonomonadaceae bacterium | reverse complement strand
CAAAATACAAATTATTTGCTTTGTTGTTAGTGAACTATCTAAACTTTTCATTAATGCAACAGCACCCGCAACAATTGGTGCAGCAGCACTAGTTCCTTCCATTTTTTTATAGCCATTTGAACCGTAACAACTGTATATATCCACTCCAGGCGCCGAAAGAGTAGAATAGCTACCGTAATTACTGAATCCTGCCTTTGAATATTCTTTGATGTTTTTATCAGTAGCAGAAACTGTAATAAATAAGTTGGGTCGCTGAAGAGGGTCAATTCCTGCAAGGATATTGTCATTGCCAGCAGCAACAACTATCGTTGAATTATGTTTAGCTGCAATTCTCATAACTTCTCGCCACAATCGTTCTTCTTCTCTAAACCGATTTTGAATTAATTCTTGTTGCTGGCTTTCTGAAAGTTCTGAAAGGCTCGTAAACTGAATCCCTAATGATACATTTATCACATCTGCACCTTGATATAGAGCATATAGTATTCCATCCAGAACAGAGGTAATCGTCATAATCCCATTCCTATCGGCTACTTGAATCGGCATAAATGAACACTCAGAAGCTATGCCACTCATCCCTTTTTTGTTGTCAGCAATTGCCAAGGTAAGACCAGCTACATGTGTGCCATGATCAACACTTTGTGGGAATATTTTGGGTGAATGTTCCCAAACATTGTAAGGCATTACAACCTTACTTTCCAATTCAGGGTGTTTCAAGTTAAATCCATTATCTACAATAGCAACTGTTATTTGGGGCGATCCACGAGTGATATCCCAAGCCTGCCGAGCATTAATTGCATCAAGGTACCATACTTTATCGTTATCACTAAAAGCGGGGTCATCAGGCGTATAGACTCCCTCAAACAACGATTCATCAAAAATAAACAGTTCATACTCAGGAGAGAATGCTTCAGAAATTTCTTTCTTCAATTGTTCACGTTCGGTGGGTGGTATTTCAATCTGCATTCGCTTCACTACATTATCGTAATAAACTACTTTGTACTTATCATCAGGGTATTTGATTTTAAAATCTTTTGCTAAATCAAGAATGGTTTTATCTTGATTCTCCATAAGTATATTTAAACGATTTGCGATAATAGACGGATTCCCCGGAATTATTTCAGGCTTATCTTCAATTGGTGGTAAAACACCTTGTTGAGGAGGAAGTATACCTTCGAAGTCTGGCGGTGTAGGGACAGCGCTATAAGGATTTCCAGGATCATATATACCTCCATCGTTTCCAACGTTTGGATCATCGCCAACCCAAGGTCGATCTTCTACTGGATTTGGAACCGGATTAACAAATCCCTCATCTCTATTACAGCTTCGTAAAAGCCACCATAAGATTAATAATATTAGTATTAATAATAACAGCCACAGCAACCACTTTAAGCAGCCACGTCCTGCAAAAAGACCGGTTAGTCCTAGCCAAAACCTTTTATACCAAGGTAAAATTGGTGGCACAGTTAGAGAAGTTGGTAGTGTAATTTCTCGATACTGAGCGATAAACTCTTTATCCCCCACTACTTCATAGCCATTAGGGTCTTCACTCCATCCAACAAAGTCATATCCTTCTTTTGGTTGAACAAATGGTATGTCAATATATTCAATGAGTTCATTGGGATATTTAATTATTTTGGAATTACCAGATAAAACTCCATTTTCTCCAATATTAAATATTACAAATCCTTACGAATTTGCCCTATCGATTCTCTTACATTTTCTCGCAATTGCATTCCCCAAACACCAAGTATTACCTTGTCATCGTAGCAATAAATAAATTTGTCGTCAATAAATTTTGTCGCAGAGGAAAGATATTCAGCATCTACTTTTTTATCAGACTGCTGCAGTGAGTCTATAACAGAATTAAAATGCTCGATGGTTCCATTTTTTATGCGGGCGTATCTATCCAACTCATCTCCTTGTAATTCAGACAAAACTTTGGGAGTATGGCTGTATAT
>CAYTJC010000410.1:0-1963 GCA_964437875.1 uncultured Dysgonomonadaceae bacterium | reverse complement strand
TAAACTTTAAATCCTCATGCACATTGTCTGTTTCTCGTGTGGTCTTGTCGTAATTTGAGGCAACAAGACTGAGAGTAGCTTTTTCTTTGAAAGCTTTGAAGTTCTTGGTTGTGAATTGAAGTAGCATAATAATGTTCGTTTTCGTAAATACACTCCTTAGTTTTGCATACAACCACATAATACCATGCTTTGCTCGCTTGCTTTGCTTTTTAAGCGGTCTATTCTGCAATAAAAATGGCTTCTTAATAAATTCCCTTGTAAAGAATCTGAAATTTCCTATCTTAGCAGAAATCAAAAAAGAGGTTGCTCATGAAATATTTAGAGCTTAATATAGAATTATATAGATCTTTTTTTAGAGGGAGAAAAGATGTATATGCTGTACGTTGGGAGAAAGGAAATAGAAGCGGATATATGCCTGCCTACCACGTTGACTGGAATGATTATAATAGGCACAAAGCGTCAGGCGGAACATTTGCAAATTACAAGGAAAAGAGTTTACTTCCTTTCAATAATAAAGCATTAGCAGATCATCTAAAAGGAGCTGCTACACTGGGTATATATCCTCTGCTTTCTGATAACACATCGTTTTTTATTGTTGCCGATTTTGATGAGGGAAACTGGAAGGATGCCATTTCTAAATTGTACGACATCTGTGTTGAGCATGAATTATCTCCAGTAATTGAACGATCTAAATCTGGCAATGGTGGACATCTGTGGCTGTTCTTTGAAGAGAGTATTCCTGCATTTCAGAGTCGAAAGGTAATGATAGATTTATTATTGCAAGCAGAGATTATCTCCAAGTTTGAAAAAGAGCCTAGTTTTGATAGATTGTTTCCAAATCAAGACATGCACTCTGGCAAAGGATTAGGCAATTTAATTGCTTTGCCTTTACAAGGTGCTTCCATTAAAAAGGGAAACTCAAGCTTCTTAGACCCCACTACATTTGAACCATACCCTAATCAATGGGAATTTCTTCAAACAATTAAGAAAACATCTAAGCAAAAGATTGAGTCATTGCATATACAATTATCAGGTTTGAATAAAGAGCAATTAGCCCCTTCTTTTACAAGCAACTATATCTCTACACTTGAGATACTTATTAAGGAACAAGTATACTTGAAGCGTGCACAATTAAACCCAAAACTGATAGTATTTCTACGCGACAATCTAAACTTCATCAACTCCGCTTTTTTTGTAATCAAACAATTGGGTAAAAGCCCCTATAACATTGAGAAGTATTTCAAATTAATAGAAGAAACGTCAGAGGCCATCATTATACCTCGCGGTTTCATCTCAGAACTCATTCAATTTTGCAAGTCAGAGGATATACCCTTTAAGATTATTGATAAACGCACTAAGAAAAAAGAGATTGCTGTTTCTTCAAAGATAGAGCTGAGGGCCCAACAAAAAGAAGTATTAGACAGATTAGATAAGAAGGATTTTGGAGTGGTTGTTGCTCCGCCTAACTCTGGCAAGACTATTGTAGGTTTAGAGTTAATAGCGCGCAAACGGCAACCAACACTTATATTAGTTCACCGCAGACAACTTTTTGACCAATGGATGGATAGAATACAAAGCTTTTTACGAATACCTAAAGACAAAATAGGCCAAATAGGAAATCAGAAAAACAAGATTGGAAAGGAGATTACTATTGCAATGATACAGTCTCTAACTAGAAAGGAGTCTCTAGAATATCTATCCAATGAGTTTGGAATAATTATAGTTGATGAATGTCATCATATACCAGCAAAATCTTTTAGAGGAGTTATCTCTCAATTAAATAGCTACTATTTGTACGGGCTGACTGCTACACCTAAACGCAAAAACAATGACGAAAAGTTGATTTACATGTATATTGGCAACATACTCTATGAGATGACGCAGGAGGAGCAACTTGTGGCTCAAAATATGCAAGCCGAGATAAATATTAAGGAAACTAATCTGTTTGCTCCGTTTGATTACA
>CAYTJC010000409.1:0-1974 GCA_964437875.1 uncultured Dysgonomonadaceae bacterium | reverse complement strand
TTCCATGCGATAGATGTTTAGATGAGATGGATCAAGAAATTGATACTCACAATCGGTTGGTTGTGAAGCTTGGCGAAGAATACTCAGAAGAAAGCGATGAGCTAGTTATTATCCCTCAAGACGAAGGGGCAATCAATATTGCCTGGTATTTATACGAGTTTATTGTTCTCGATATTCCTATCAAGCATGTGCATGCAACAGGAAAGTGCAACAGAGCGATGACTGAGAAGTATCGAAAACATCAAGCAGTAGATATATCAGAAGACGATGATGACGATGATGACATCTCTGATGATAACTTGAATGATGATGAGGATATCGATTTCACTGACGACTCATCTCAAGAGACAGACCCACGTTGGGACGCATTAAAAAAATTGAAGTAACACTATACATTACAAGTATAATAGAATATAAACATAAAACGCTAAAAATTATAATATAAAATGGCACATCCAAAGAAAAGACAATCGAAACAAAGAACCCGAAAAAGAAGAACCCACGATAAAGCAGAGATGCCTACATTGACTATTTGTGGAAATTGTGGTGCATGGCATGTATATCATACCGTATGCAACGAGTGTGGTTATTACAGAGGTAAATTAGCAATCGAAAAAGATTTAGTATAAACATACCCAAACTTTATATTTGCAATAATCTATAAAAATAACCCTGGAAAATAAATTGTTTTTTTCAGGGATTTTTATTATTAACTCTAACTTTTAGATGAAAGAACTAAATGCAGTAATTACTGGGATAGCAGCTTATGCGCCTGAGTATATACTTACCAACGATGAAATTGCAACTCTAGTAGATACATCAGATGAATGGATTACTACGCGAGTAGGTATTAAGGAACGACGCATACTAAAAGGCGAAGGCAAGGGTGTCTCGTACATGGGTTCTAAAGCTGTGGCTGAACTTCTCAAGAAAACAAATACAAAACCTGAAGAGGTTGATGTGGTTATTTTTGCTACTACTACACCCGATCATTTATTTCCTTCAGCTGCATCAATTGTGGCTGAGGCTAATAATATAAAGAATGCTTTTAGTTTCGATATGCAAGTAGCCTGCTCTGGTTTTGTATTCGGTCTTGAAGTGGCCTCAAATTTCATAAAAAGCAATAAGTATAAAAAAATAGTACTCGTTGCTGGCGATAAAATGTCTTCGATTACCAATTATTCTGATCGTAACACTGCTCCTTTATTTGGAGATGCAGTAGGCGCAGTAATGCTAGAGCCTACGGAGGAGAAGTTAGGAGTAATGGATGCATTATTACGTACAGATGGAGTAGGGTACCCCTATCTTCAGATGAAAGCTGGTGGATCAAAGTATCCATCATCACATGAAACACTAGAAAGGAAAGAACATGGTGTTTATCAAGAAGGCAAGGTAGTGTTTAAGTATGCTGTATCTTCTATGGCTGATATTTCTGAAGAAATTGTAGAGAAAAATAATCTCTCTATCGACGATGTTAATTGGTTTGTTCCACATCAAGCAAACAAACGTATTATTGATGCAGCACAAAAGAGACTAGGTATTCCAGCAGAGAAAGTGATGGTCAACATACAGAAGTATGGCAATACTAGTGCAGGTACTATACCTATGTGTTTGTGGGAATGGGAGAAAGATCTGAAAAAAGGAGATAACATCATACTTGCTGCTTTTGGTGCAGGCTTTAGTTGGGGAGCAGTTTATCTGAAGTGGGGATATGACGGACAGCAAGCAGAATAGATTTATTTTCATTATTCCTGCAATAGCCCCCTTGCTCCTTACTGCAACTTGCTTCTATATGTGTTTATAAAGCGTGCCATCTACTTTATGCCTACAGCACTAGTATGTGCGTTTTCTTTTCATTGTCATTAAAGATGAGGCTGACATGATCAATACATTACATTCAACTTATCAAAAAACGCACTATTACACCAATTCTCACAAAGAGTTATGTGCAGTATTTAAAAATCACGCTTATTT
>CAYTJC010000408.1:0-1975 GCA_964437875.1 uncultured Dysgonomonadaceae bacterium | reverse complement strand
ATATATATAATGCCGGCAATGTGAAAATTGCACCTGCAACAACTACTCCCGAACTCGATCCGATGGATTGAATAATCACATTTTCACCCAATGAGTTTTTGCGCTTAGAAGCAGTTGATAGTCCCACGGCAATAATAGCAATTGGAATGGCAGCTTCAAACACTTGCCCAACCTTCAGTCCGAGGTATGCAGCAGCAGCCGAAAACAAAACGGCCATAAGCAACCCAATAGATACTGACCTAAAATTAACTTCACGATACTCCTTATCTGGAGACATCACAGGTTTGTACTCTTCCCCTGGTCTTAGCTCGCGCGAAGCGTTTTCGGGTAGCCCTTTTACTTTTTCTTCTTCGTTCATTTCATATTGTTTTAACGTGTGTTAGTCGCCTATCGGCAATTTTGTCCCGAAAATACAAAATATAATCAAAGCGACCGACTATTTAGATATTTTTTATTAAATTCGCAAACGGTTTATTGGATACAGAATAAATCTAACTATGCATTAATAGCAGTTACTTATTATCATATATACAACATTTGTTTTGAAGTGCTATAATTGTTGTGCGAAACAATGCTTATAACCTTTAATAGAAAATAAGAACGTGAACTTTCTTGTTAAAATTATGTTTAAATGATAGCTCTTGAAAGCATATTCTTGCATATTAATAGTGGACTCTTTCAAATAAAATAGTTTTTTTAAATACAATCGAAATGAATGCTCAGAAAATTGAATATGCAAATAACTCACTTATTGTGCCCAACCATCCAATTGTGCCTTTTATTGAAGGTGATGGGGTAGGGAAAGAGATTTGGGCATCGGTTAAAAAGATTGTTGACAAAGCAGTTAACGTAGCATATAAAGATGAAAGAAAAATTGAATGGAAAGAGGTTTTAGCAGGAGAAAAAGCCCATATTGAAACAGGCGATTGGCTTCCAAAGGAAACAATACAAGCATTTCGCGATTACTTGATTGGGATTAAGGGGCCATTAACTACTCCCGTGGGAGAAGGAATCCGTTCATTAAACGTTGCACTAAGACAGGAGTTAGATTTGTACGTCTGTCTGCGTCCAGTTCGATGGTTCAAGGGGGTTGCAACTCCATTGCTTGAGCCTGAGAAGGTAAACATAACTATATTTAGAGAAAATACGGAGGATATTTATGCAGGAATTGAATGGAATGCAGGAACTCCTGAAGTTAAGAAGGTGCTCGATTTTCTAAGGAACGATATGGGAGTAACCAATATCCGCTTTCCAGAGACTACGTCAATTGGCATCAAGCCTGTTTCGAGAGAGGGAACAGAAAGATTAGTTCGTGCAGCAATTGAATACGCCATTGAGCATAAACTGCCCTCAGTAACTTTGGTACACAAAGGAAATATAATGAAATTCACCGAAGGTGGCTTCAAGAAGTGGGGGTATAATCTGGCAGAGCGTGAATTTCCCGATCAAGTATATACAAACAATAAGTTTGACAAAATAAAGAATGCTCAGGGCATAACTGCTGCAGTAAAATCTTACAAGGAGGCAGAGCAGAAAGGCATGGTATTCATCAAAGATGTCATTGCAGATGCATTCTTGCAGAATACTTTGTTGAAACCCGAAGATTATTCAGTAATTGCTACACTAAACCTCAATGGCGATTATATTTCAGACCAACTGGCAGCAATGGTAGGAGGTATTGGTATTGCACCGGGTGCGAACATCAATTACAATACGGGTCATGCAATATTTGAAGCAACACATGGAACAGCTCCTGATATTGCAGGACAGAATAAAGCAAACCCATGCTCTATGTTGCTATCAGCCGTGATGATGTTGGAGTATATGAAATGGAACGAAGCAGCCGATTTAATTACAAATGCACTTGAGGATCTATTTAAGAAAGGTATTGCAACACATGACTTAGCCCGTTTCATGAAGGAAAGCAAGTCATTAACAACTACAGAATTTTCAGAACAACTTATACATAATCTAT
>CAYTJC010000407.1:0-1976 GCA_964437875.1 uncultured Dysgonomonadaceae bacterium | reverse complement strand
TCATGGGAGGGGAGCTATTATGAGTTTCTTTGTCTTCCTGCCCGGTGTGGGCGATATCATTGCGGTCGCTCTTGGTTTTATGCGTGCCAATCCGTGGTTGGTACTCCTGTTTATGACATTAGGAAAATTTGCACGCTATGTGGTGGTAGGATTCGGATTGCAAGAGATTTTATCATGGTTTTAGAAACAGGGAAAAGAATTACACATCGCTACCGCACAAATCCTTTCGTGTGGTTTACAGATAGCATCGCAATACGTTGTAATGTCACACGATACAATCGTGCGACAACATTAGACATCTATACGAAGGTAAAAACGAGAATAATAAAGGTTCAAGAAAAGAAATAAGATATGTCAACAATATTATTTAGTGAGATAGTTTTTGGTCCTATTCATAGCAGACGAATGGGAGCATCATTGGGAATAAACCTTTTGCCTTTTGATGGCAAACTGTGCAACTTCGATTGCATCTATTGCGAATGCGGATTTAACGAGAACTTCAGAACACGCACTAAGCTGCCTACTCGTGAGAATGTGAAAGATGCACTGGAAGACAAGCTTATTCATCTCAGTGAAGAAGGTGCAAAGCTTGATGTGATAACCTTTGCAGGAAATGGTGAACCTACCATGCATCCTGAGTTTGCAGGTGTGATAGACGATACCATAGAACTCCGCAACAAATATTATTCTGAAGCAGAAATAAGTGTTCTCACCAACGGAATAAGTGCTGGCAAACAAAGCGTATTTGAAGCATTGAAGAAAGTGGAAATCCCTGTTTTGAAACTGGACTCTGCCTTTGATGAAACAGTTAAACTCATTGATCGCCCCAACTCCCCTACATACACTGTAGCCAAACAAGTGGAACTATACAAACAGTTTGAAGGCAATTTTGTGTTGCAAACCATGTTTCTAAGAGGATCATTTAAGGGCGAGGTAGTTGACAACACCACAGAAAAGGAAGTATCGGCATGGTTAGAGCTTGTGAAAGAGCTTAACCCCCGCGAGGTGATGATATACACCATAGACAGAGAGACTCCTGCAAAAGAGCTTGAGAAAGCTCCTCTTGAAGTATTGAATATGATTGCCGATAGAGTGAAGCAATTGGGCATTAAAACAAATGTGGCAGGATAAATAATATTACACCTTTGCCACTTCTTTCTTTAAGTTGATCAAGTGATACACTTGAATTATTGCTACAAACCCATTAGATATAGCTACTGGCCATGCCTGGAGCATTATACCATAGGCTACAAAGAAAAGACAACCAATAAGGTTGATAACGCGAATGCGTACTATCTGTTTAGGAATAAATGAAAGCACTAAAAAGGTCATGGCTATATAGCCAACAATTTCAACTAAATTCATATTGGTGTTATTTATGTTTGCAAATACAAATATAGCGGTATTTCGTTAGAAACACCGCTGTAAGTTATTTAGATTTTCATCTCTGTTTTTTGATAGTAGAGACACAATGCACTGTGTCTTGCACAAAAAACTAAGTGATTACTTAATCTGTCAATACGTTACTTTTTATCATACGAAAGCAATCGCTGATCTCCCTCCAACTTTCGCAGAGCAGTAATATCTTGCGTACACTCTACAACTCCCAAATAGTTATTCTCTTTGTCTCGTACAGCCGAATACTCAATATAGATGAATCTTCCCATAAAGTTCGACATCCAAAACACTGCTTTGTTTTCTTTGCCGCTTTTGAAATCTTCTATTATTTGCTCTACAATATTCACACTTCCAGGTGGGTGACACATACGAACATCACGTCCAATAATGGATCGATTACGCTCAAACACCCGATTGGGGCTATGAGAGAAGAAAGCAACTTTGTCGTTAGCATCCACAAAGGTAATGTCGATGGGAAGATGCAAGAAAAGTGCTTCAAGTTGATTGATACCAAACGAACCCGACGAGAGTTGAATAGCACTCGATTCTATATATTCGTGTTTTTCTACTTTCACACC
>CAYTJC010000406.1:0-1993 GCA_964437875.1 uncultured Dysgonomonadaceae bacterium | reverse complement strand
AGAAAGAGCCTTTGTAGTTACTTGTGCCAATGCTTCGCAATATGGCAATGAAGCATATATTGCTCCAGGAGCAGATATGGAAGATGGCAAGATGAATGTGGCACTCATAAAACCTATCAATGCATTTGAAATGCCACAAACAACCATTCAACTATTTACCAAGACACTTCATAAAAACAATAAAGTAATCCAACTTCTCACTTCAGATTTAATAATAAAACGAGGTCGATCGGGTGCAATGCACATTGATGGTGAATCAGTGGATGCAGGCAAAGAGATAAATGTGAGAATAGTTCCGAAAGGCTTAAAAGTACTAGCACCCAAGAAAAAGAAAGATGCTAAACGACCAGTAGAGAACGATCCCATATTTGGTACATTTACGAGATGGTTTGGGTTTTAAAACATAGTTTTTAGTAATAGAAACATTTCAGTGTCAACTATACCATTAAAAAGGGCCGATACAAAGATCAGCCCTTTTGAAATTTTTACAATTATTTTACTATTATACAACCTTACATACAGGCTTTACATCTGCATGAGAGCGTGGCATTTTACCTCTTCTTCCAAAGAGTAATCTCTGACAGTTTATTTATTTTTATTCGTGACGATAGTTTCACTTTAGCATTTAAGTTAATAGGGTCGCGCTCCAGCTTAAAGTTCTTATTCAATATCTCTTTTATTCCGTCGAGCGATGTTACGGGTTCTCCATCTTTTTTGAAACCTCCAGGCCAATTTTCTCTTGCTTGAGCACTCCAGTCATAAGTGGACGAGATGATCAAATAGCCACCATCATTAACTCGGGTGTGAATAGAAGCAAGAAACTCTTTTGGATTACTCAACTCTTCGAGTAAGTTAGGAGCTACAATTACATCATACCCTTTGTAAATTGGCTTCAAGTTTTGGGCATTGTCTTGCTTAAAGGTGATGTTTTCTTTGTTTTTGCCCAATCCAAAATGTGACAATACTACATCTCGATAATAGACTAATTCTCCTTCGTCTTTCATCACATAGCGCATAAAGCCTTGCTCTTGTAGCTGAATAGCAATGCGAATGAATCGGGCGGAAAAATCTAAAGCTGTAACTTTCTCATAAAAAGGAGCCATTTCAAATGCAAAGCGTCCAGTATCGGCATTCAAATCTAGAAGAGTGCGCACAGGCTTCTCCTCCAATAGTGATAACACTACAATAGCCAACTCTTTGAAATAGGATGGAGTTATTGTGAATTTATCGCCCCAGTTTTGCTCGCAAGAAATAGCAACTTCGGAGTCTGTCTCATAATCGGCACTTTCAATTTGAAGTGGGGTTTCTGATTCTATCATTCTGAAACCTGCATGTTGGTAGAAATGTCTGCGAAAGGCATAACGCGAATGCTTAGTAGCTTCGTTTCCAGTGGAAATCCACGAACCTCCTTTTATTAGGTTGTGCTTACCATCGAATGTAGGTGTTGAAAAATCATCGTACATAGGATGTACTTTAAAACCAGGAAAGCCAGTGATGGGAGTTTCAGTCCATTGCCACACATTACCAATCACATCAAAGAATCCATTGCCTTGCTCAAACTTATCAACAGGACAAGGTGATGAAAAATACTCCAGGTTGATATTGCCAGGTGCTTTGGCACCCCACCCTAATTGATCAGGCAATCCCGTAGATTCATATAAACGCATCCATTCGGCCTCGGTTGGCAAACGATAGGTTTTGCCTGTTTTCTTTGTCCTCCAATTACAAAAAGCTTTTGATTCTAAATAATTCACCTCTACTGGCCAGTTCCATGGCATTGGTATCTCTTCGGCCACTAATCGCAAACGGTATTCATCTCCCTCTTTTATCCAAAAAAGCGGCATTTGTGCTTCTTTGAAGTTACGCCAATTCCAACCCTCTTCCGTCCAGTAGCTCACAGTATCATATCCACCATCGTTCACAAACTCTAGGAACTCTTGATTGGAGGTTAAATGTTTTGCCGCTTTAAAATCGGCTACTTCTTCTGTATGCT
>CAYTJC010000405.1:0-2003 GCA_964437875.1 uncultured Dysgonomonadaceae bacterium | reverse complement strand
CTACCCACCACCAACACCTCCAAAGCGAAAATACCACCCGCTAAGGGTGTTCCGAAAACTGCTGCAAAACCTGCACTAATACCCGCAATTAAAACTATTTGCCTGTCACGCTCTGTTAGCTTAAGAACTTTTGTAAATCTATCTGCAACAGCTCCCCCAATCTGCACGGCTGTGCCCTCACGCCCGGCCGAGCCTCCAAAGAAATGGGTTATAAGTGTACCGAACAGCACAAGGGGCGCCATTCTCAATGGAATTATATTTCGTGGGGAGTGCAACTCTTCGAGCAATAAGTTGTTGCCTTTTACAACACTATTGCCAAACAGGTGATAGGATAAACCAATAACCAAACCACCAAGGGGCAAAAAAGCTATTATCCATACATGTGCCTCTCTCCAATTGGTAGCCCAGTCAAGGCTCAACAGAAAGAAAGCTGAGATGCCACCTACTATAACACCCAGTGTTACGCAAATTAACACCCACTTAACAAGATAGAAAAAGGAGGGAATTTGCTCAAATGAGAATAAAATGTCTTTAATTTTACTTTTGTTCATCTTACCTTAAAATAAATGATTCTATAGTGGCTCACAGTCGCAAGCCAGTTTAGTAGATGTCATCAGCTCCAAGTGGAGCGGTTTAAGGCAGACCTCATTGCCAAATTATGAAATACAAAGATAGAGAAAAAATGAATGTTATTCTATGTCTTTATTGAAATAAACTTTGAGAGATTGAAAAGTAAATAGTTTATGTGATGTCTCGCTGAAGAAGGAAAATAGAGTGAACTGAAAAGAATTGAACACAGATAGGTTTGAAGTCCTTTCGAAAGGTGTTTGAACAACTACATATATGCTGAACTCAGATTTTATCATAAAAGGTCTGTCTATTCAGTACGATGCTACTATTTATTATTGTCAGTTGACTTATCCTAATGAGGCTTCCAAAACCTAATTAGGCTGCTCTTTTTTAGTTGTCATTCACAATATATCTTTCCTTCAAATAATCTATCCAATCCTTGTATTCATTATTTGGACAATACTTGCTTAGTAATTCAAAGAAACGCTCGTAAGTCAACGGGATAAATTTATTATCATTGCTGTTAAGCAGATTAATATACTCCTTACTTGTTTTGGTGAAATGAGAATTGCCTGATGGGAATAGCGTTAAAGAAGAAAAGTGATTGCAATCACCGTTCATCAACATAGCTTCGCCTAGCAAGTGGTTTCTCCACACTTGGCGAAACTTGTTTGATGGCAAAACATCAACTGCTCCTGGTTTATATAGCTGACATGCATCAGTTACTGTATAGTACAATGAGTCTTTGTTGTCAATAGCTTTTCCTTCTGTCGAATCTGTTTTAAGTGAGTAAGCCCTTTCTGTGTACTTCACTTCTATACCGATTACTCCTTTCTCTCCATCACTATGCGTATATTCGATGTATGCATCAAAGGATGTATTATCATTCAGATATTTTTCTTTCCTTGGTGGTGCATATTCAATCTTAATGACATCTATCGAAATGATATCAATGTTTAGTATATCTTCAAACACTTTCCTGCAATATTCTTTATCTTTGTCTAATGGTACAAACATATTAAACGGTATGTGCTCGCTCCTCAGCATATTTGAATAAAGTCCTTTGCTATACTTTGGATATCTTTTTCTTACTGCTGCAAAAATATCAAATCCATCATAGAAGTTTTTGCCCTGTTCTCCAAATTCTTTGGTCAAATAGTTACCATATTTGTCATAGGGCAAGCCAAGCGTATTCGCCCTGAAAAGTGACTGGTGTAATCTTCCTCTTTTGAGGAATCCGCTAGGGTCTGTACGATTGTCACTTGGGTATTGATTGTCGATTTCTTGCATCATGTTTTAGGTGTTAGTTTTTAATCGTAATTATCTGCGTCCTCCTGATGTTTCTTTAAATGCAATATCATAGGAATGGACTTGCTCCGCAACTATGTATTCAGGATTATTCTTACTTCCTTTCACTCAGTAATGGTGCTGTA
>CAYTJC010000404.1:0-2003 GCA_964437875.1 uncultured Dysgonomonadaceae bacterium | reverse complement strand
TACCGCTGCCATTCATATACTCCACCTCGTGCTGCTTTTGAAGCAGCCGATATTGAAGGTATATACTTCCAGGCCGAACTGCCATTGTGGGGACGCATTTCAAGTGCAAATACCAACTTGAACACATTTTTGCTCGAAGAAGCCAGAGAACTGTTGGATTATCTCGGAAATCATCCGTCGTTTATTATGTTTTCACTGGGCAACGAACTCACTGGAGATATAGAGGTAATGCGAGAATGGGTAAACACCTTCAAACAACAAGATCCTCGACACCTTTATTCATTTGGTTCTAACAATAATCTAGGGAGAGAAGGTCCACAGGAAGGCGAAGACTATTTCACAACCTGCCGCGTTGGTGAAGGTCCTGGTTATTCAACACATGTACGCACATCATTTGCTTTTGTAGATGCAGATAAAGGAGGAATCTTAAACAATACCTATCCAAGCACTATTTCCGACTTTGAGGCTGCCATCAAATTATCACCACGTCCAGTTATTAGCCACGAAACTGGTCAATTTCAAATTTATCCAGACTATTCTGAGATTCCAAAATACACAGGGGTGCTGTATCCGTATAATCTGCATATTTTTCGTGACCGTTTGAATGAAAATGGACTTTCTGATCAAATAGACATTTTTCATAAGTCCTCAGGAAAATTCGCGTTAGAGTGTTACAAGGCCGATATAGAATATTACTTGCGTACACCAGGTATTGGTGGCTTTCAGATGCTCGATTTGCAGGATTTCCCCGGACAAGGGACAGCATTGGTTGGTATTTTGGATGCATTTATGGACAGTAAGGGATTATGCGAACCTGCATACTTTAATGGATTTTGTGCCCCTGTTGTACCTCTGGCAAAAATGAAAAGTCGCTGTTGGGCTTCAACCGATACTTTGCACATTGATGTGGCTATAGCAAACTACGAAGAAAACGACTGGACCAAAGCCGTAAAATGGAATCTTATTTCAGATGATGGTCAATGGAACCATTCTGGAAAAGTTATGAGTGTTGTTGCTCAAGGGCAAAGCCAAAATGTTGGAGAAATCAATCTGCCATTGGATGAGATTATTCAGGCCACCCATCTCACACTAATACTTTCTACCGGTAAGTACAGCAATAAGTATAGTTTTTGGGTCTATCCAGACACTAATCCACAGACTAATGTTCCAATCATTGCCACCAATATTGACGAAGAACTCAAAGCTAATTTGGACGCAGGTAAAACCGTACTTTTACTGCCCAATACCGCAGATATAGAAGATGTAACGCTTAATCCTCTGTTTACGCCCGATTTTTGGAATTATGCCATGTTTAAAAGTATTTCCGAAAATGCCAACAAAGAGGTTTCGCCAGGAACAATTTCGTTGTTAATGAATCCCGAGCATCCATTATTCAATCAATTTCCTACTGATATACACAGCGATTGGCAATGGTGGTCAATAGTACATAATTCGCGTCCACTTATACTCAACGCAACGCACAGTTATTACAAACCCATTATTCAAGTTGTTGATAACATTGAGCGTAATCATAAATTGGGAATAGTTTTCGAATTTGCCGTAGGTCTAGGTAAAGTGTTAGTCTGCATGACGGATCTTAACGCAGCTTCGGAATATATCGAGGGTAAAGCCTTTCGTAATACGCTTTACAGTTATATACAATCAACAGACTTTGCTCCAAGTGAATACCTCACTTGGGAGGCAATGGTAAAACTTTTTCATGAAACTGAGGATATGAAAGATATAAAAGGTGTAAAAAATAATTCTGATTATAGGGTGCAATAAACAGTATATATATATCTAGAAAAATCAAATTAATAAGATTAATGATGAAATAAATAGTTAACAGTTTCATATTATTCCCTGTTTTGTTTATATTTGTTTCATTAACATCCAGAGGGAGATACAAATATTATAGTCACAATAGTCTGTTTTGAATAATAGTCAATTGGAGTTACTAACTTTGCTGGGACAAAAAGTTAAGCATAAAAAGCTTACATTTG
>CAYTJC010000403.1:0-2005 GCA_964437875.1 uncultured Dysgonomonadaceae bacterium | reverse complement strand
TAGAGCCTGTTTTTATGCCAGTATATAAGCGTAGACGCAAAGTAAATCCAGGAGATGTAAAAACTAGAGTAGATTTTGTTGATGAAAATGGCGATTCGTGGGAAGAGTATGTAGTGTTTCATCAAAAGTTCCGCACTTGGATGGAAGCCAATGGTCATTCGGTTCACAGAGAGTATAGCAATGAGCAACTAGATGATTTAGTATCAAAATCTCCTTATCATAAAGCTACTGCAAACGATGTTGATTGGTTGCAAAAAGTGAAGATGCAAGGTAGAATTCAAAAATGGGTAGATCATTCGATAAGTGTAACCATTAACTTACCCAACGATGTATCTGAAGAGCTTGTAGGTAAACTTTATTTGGAGGCTTGGAAGAGTGGTTGTAAAGGTTGTACTGTATATCGTGATGGATCGCGAGCTGGTGTTTTGATTGCTAATGATGACAAAAAAGAGAATGAAGAAGATTGCTTCGAACTTCCCAAAGTGGTTACATCTCGTCCTTTAGAATTACCTGCTGATGTAATTCGTTTCCAAAACAATAAAGAGAAGTGGATTGCAGTTATTGGATTATTGAACAATCGACCATATGAAGTTTTTACTGGTATAGCTGATGAGGATGATGGTCTTCTTCTACCAAAGAGAGTAACTTCAGGTACTGTAATAAAAGCTTATGACAAAGACGGTAACAAACGTTACGATTTTCAATTTAGTAATCGCAGAGGATATAAAATCACAGTTGAAGGCCTCGACGGAATGTTTAACCCTGAGTTTTGGAATTATGCAAAACTAATTTCTGGTGTGTTGCGTTATGGTATGCCAATAGATCAGGTATTGAAACTTGTATCGGGATTGGAGCTAGATAACGAGACTATTAATACTTGGAAAAATGGTGTGGAACGTGCTCTAAAAAGATACTTACCCAATGAAACAGAAGCGAAAGGCGAAGTATGTCCAGTTTGTAATCATGAAACGCTTGTTTTTCAGGAAGGATGTTTAACTTGTCGTAATTGTGGTGCATCTAAATGCGGGTAATTTGATAAATTATAGCATGTAGTAGCCACATATTATAAATAATGAATAGAAAAGCAATGTCATTAAGCATTGCTTTTCTGCTTTTGAACAATGAAGTTATAAATAATCTGTTTTCTGCATAAATGATTGTATTTTTGTATTTATGGATGATAGTTATAAAACCATACAACAGCAAGCCGAAGGATATATTACTGAACGTAAAAGCAAATTTATCTCTTACGTTGTTCCAGTTAAAACCGAAGATGAAGTGAAGCTTATTTTGGATGAGTATCGGAAGAGATATTACAATGCTCGCCATATTTGTTGGGCCTATATGCTGGGTTCATTGCGAGAAGATTTTCGTGCAAACGACGATGGAGAGCCCTCGGGCACTGCGGGTAGGCCCATTTTAGGGCAAATAAACTCTTTTGATCTTACAAATGTTTTAGTTTTAGTAGTCAGATACTTCGGTGGTACATTATTGGGAACAGGTGGTTTGGTTAGGGCTTATAAAGAAGCAGCTGCAGCTGCTATTAAGAATGCTAGGATTGTTGTGAAAACAGTTGATGATACTTTTATTTTGCATTTTGACTATTCTTTGCTAAACGAGGTGATGCGTATATTAAATCAATTTGAAGAGTCGAGATGGACACAAAATTTCACTGAAGCTTGTGAAATGCAAATAACAATTCGTCAATCTCAGTCTCAACAACTTGCTCAATCATTGTCAGCAATCTACGGTGTAACAGTGTCAGAAACTACAGATGAGGTGGGGGTATAATTTCATTTAACAACTAATTACTCCAAATAATCGCAATAGTAAGACTAAATTTGTACTTTTGCCTACTGAAATAATTCATTACAATACGTTTAGTATAAAGAGAGGAAACATATGCAAAAAAACTTGGTGATAGTGGAGTCCCCCGCCAAAGCAAAAACTATAGAGAAGTTCTTAGGAAAAGATTTTCATGTAATGTCTAGTTATGGGCATATTC
>CAYTJC010000402.1:0-2013 GCA_964437875.1 uncultured Dysgonomonadaceae bacterium | reverse complement strand
CGATGGAACAGTAAATAGGGCAGCCCTGCCAGCTATTTTTAATCCAGAAGATTTAAATGCTTTAGAGCAAGCATTGCAAATAAAAGATAAACATCCTGGATCAAAAATCACCTTGCTAACCATGGGGCCAGGTAGAGCCGCAGAGGTAATTCGCGAAGGATTGTTTCGTGGTGCTGATGATGGAGTGTTGCTAACAGACAGAGCTTTTGCTGGTGCCGACACTTTGGCTACATCATATGCTCTTTCTATGGCAGTGAGAAAAATAAAAGACTTTGATATCATTATTTCAGGACGCCAGGCAATAGATGGAGACACTGCTCAAGTAGGGCCACAAGTAGCCGAGAAGCTAGGAATACCCCAAATTACTTATGCTGAAAATATAGAGTCTGTCACAACAGGGAAGATTAGAATAAAACGTCGTCTAGAAAATGGTGTAGAAACTGTTGAGGGTCCTCTTCCAGTTCTTGTTACTGTGAACAGTTCGGCTCAATCTTGCCGTCCAAGGAATGCAAAAATGTTGCAAAAGTACAAACATGCAAAAACTATTACCGAAAGACAGACTGAAAACTTAGACTATATAAACTTATATAGCGAAAGACCTTATCTAAACCTAACTGAATGGGGTGTGGCAGATGTAGAAGCAGATGTAGCACTATGTGGTTTGTCGGGTTCGCCAACCAAAGTGAAGCGAATTGAAAACATTAGCTTTCAGGCAAAAGAAAATAAAATGCTGACTGATACTGATGAAGACATCAACGAGTTGATGAAAGAATTGCTCGATAATCACACCATAGGATAGTCTGTATTACCCATAAATGATAGAAAACAATTAATTATGAATAACATATTTGTATATTTAGAAATAGAAGATGGTAAGGTAGCCGATGTAAGTCTGGAACTACTGACAAAGGGTAATAGCTTGGCAAAAGAACTTGACTGCAAATTGGAAGCTATGGCTCTTGGTTCAGAATTAGAAACTGTGGCCGAACAGGTATTTCCTTACGGTGTAGATGTTCTTCACATTTTCAAAGACGACCGTTTGTCTCCCTACACTACACTGCCTCATGCCTCCATATTAGTAAATCTTTTCAATAAAGAGCAACCCCAAATCTGTTTGATGGGGGCCACTATTATAGGTCGTGATTTAGGACCACGTGTATCTTCAGCATTAGGAAGTGGCCTTACAGCCGATTGCACATCACTCGAAATTGGTGGCCACGAAGATAAAAAACAAAACAAAATTTACGATAATCTTCTTTATCAAATTCGTCCTGCATTTGGGGGCAATATTATTGCTTGGATTATCAATCCCGACCAACGCCCACAAATGGCTACAGTGCGCGAAGGGGTAATGAAGAAAGAATTCTCAGGAAACACCAATAAAGGAGAGTTAATAGAATATGATGTAAATGATTTTGTTTCGGAAGAGGATTTTGCCGTTACCATTATAGAAAGACATATTGAGAAATCTAAAGTAAACATCAAAGGTGCACCCATCATCATCTCGGGTGGATATGGTGTGGGGTCGAAAGAGAACTTTGATCTTTTGTATGATCTTGCATCAGTAATTGGTGGAGAAGTAGGAGCTTCACGTGCTGCTGTTGATGCCGGTTATGCCGATCACGACCGTCAGATTGGCCAAACAGGTATTACTGTCCGTCCAAAACTCTACATTGCATGTGGAATATCTGGACAAATACAGCACATTGCAGGTATGCAAGAGAGCGCAATTATTGTTGCCATCAACAATGATAAATCTGCACCCATCAACTCTATTGCCGATTACATTATAACAGGAGACATTGAAAAAGTTATCCCTAAAATGATTAAATATTATAAACAAAACACTAAGTAGGATTTTATACTATCAATACTATCTATTTGAAGCTTCCAGCTTTTTGTTTTGTAAATGGAATAAAGAACATTCTGCTTATTTAACGCTCAGAGTATTGATAAATTACCCTTAACAAACAACTAAAAATATGGCAAACTTTTATACAGATACTCCTCAAC
>CAYTJC010000401.1:0-2023 GCA_964437875.1 uncultured Dysgonomonadaceae bacterium | reverse complement strand
TATTGTAGTATTCTTAGTTGACGACATGGGAGTAATGGATACCTCAGTTCCTTTTTTAGTTGACCAGAACAATAATATTGAACGCCATCCTTTAAATGATTGGTACAGAACACCCAATATGGAGCGTTTGGCAGATCAAGGTGTCCGTTTCTCCACATTTTATGCACAGAGCGTAAGTTCACCAACACGTGCATCTATCATGACAGGTCAAAATGCAACCCGCCATGGAACTACCAATTGGATCAACTCAGAAAGCAACAATAGAACAAAATTTGGACCTCATGATTGGAATTGGGATGGATTGGAAATGTCTGATCAGATTTATCCTGCCATTTTAAGTGAGGCTGGTTATAGAAGCATTCATGTTGGGAAAGCACACTTTGGCCATGACAACAGTGATGGTGCCAATCCATTAAACATTGGGTTTGATGTAAACATTGCAGGATCATCCATTGGACAACCAGGAAGCTATTACGGAGAACATGGATATGGGTGGATAAAAGGATTCAAACCACGTGCAGTACCCGATTTGGAAGAGTATCACAATTCTGATGTTTTTCTTACAGACGCACTCACCCTGGAAGCTGGAAAAGAAATAACCAAAGCTGTAGAAGAGGGAGTGCCATTTTATTTAAACATGTCACACTATGCTGTGCATGCACCTTTTGAAACAGATCCCCGTTTCAAAGATAACTATTCGACCGAAGAGATGAGTGACCAAGCAATAGCTTTTGCCACCTTAATTGAGGGAATGGATAAATCGTTGGGCGATATAATGGATAAGCTAGAAGAGTTGGGAGTAGCTGAAAATACATTCATCATTTTCTTGGGTGATAATGGTGGCGATGCACCCATAGGTGGTGCAGAAGATTATGGATCATCGGCTCCATTAAGAGGTAAGAAGGGAGCTAAGTATGAAGGGGGCGATCGTGTGCCATTCATAGCAAGTTGGGCAAAACCCAATCCTAACAATAGTTTTCAGAAAAAACATCCAGTAGCTACCAATTTTGTTCAGACACAAATAGGCACAATAATGGATATCTACCCTACCGTTCTTTCTATTGCTGGTCTAAAAGCACCTAAAAATCACACACTGGATGGAGGTGACTTAAAAAGACTCTTCAGTGGAAAAAAAGATAGAAGACATAGAGACGACTTCTTGTTGCACTTTCCTCACGAACACCGCAGTAGTTATTTCACTACCTATAGAAAAGGAGACTGGAAGATAATCTATAACTATAATCCAGAAAAGAAAAATGACCCTTCGTACGAATTGTATAACCTATCTACAGATCCATACGAGAAGAATGATGTGGCAAGTCAAGAGACAAAACAACTACGCAAGATGACAAAGCGGATGATAAAGCAACTCAAACGAGAAGGTGCTCTTTATCCAGTGGACGAAGAAGGCAATACATTGTATCCCCAGATGCCTTAGATTAGGGACTAGGGACAAGGAAGTAGGAACTAGAGAATAGAAAGTGGAGAATGGGAAGTGGGGACTGTAAAAAAAAACAGTTCCCACTTCTTCATTTCTGATACATTCAAAACATGGCACACACATAAATGTGCCACTACAATAGGCCTTGCTCGGATAAGAAGGCACACACACACAGGTGTGCCACTACTATTTCACCTTTTCATCGTTCTCATCCAATACATACAGTGCAAATTCAACCCTCCCCCACCTCTCCACCCCAAAGTGAGTGGCCAGAAAGGGAATTATGTATTTTTAGTCAAACTTTAAAACATATTAGCTTATCACCACCTACAAAAGGTTTCAGCCCATTTGAAGAACTCCTAAAACTATGTACAACCAAAAAAACACAACCATATATTTCATTACCTCCATATTTGTCGTATCTTTGTGGTGCATAAGTTTTACAACAGTATGCGCATTTAGTCTTCACTTCATTGTTTAGTTCTTCTTCGCCACCTGTTTCTAATGAATGCACAAATTCAGTTTTTATTCAATTTATATTATTACTAGATGAACATTTTTGTTGCAGGCTTAAGTTACCAA
>CAYTJC010000400.1:0-2033 GCA_964437875.1 uncultured Dysgonomonadaceae bacterium | reverse complement strand
AGAGTTTGAGCAATATAAAGCACAACGCGAAAAGACACCCGAAGACATTAAGCTATCTATTCCGATTATAAAGCAAATAATTGAAGCATATAATATCGATATCCTCGAAGTGGATAGATATGAAGCCGACGATGTGGTGGGAACCATAGCCAAACGTGCAGATAAAGACAAATTTGATGTATATATGATGACATCGGACAAAGATTATGCACAACTGACTGAAGAGCACATCTTCATTTATAAACCAAGGTTAGGAAATAACGATGTTGAAATTCTTGACGACAAGAAGGTGATGGAGAAATACAACCTCACCCACCCTACTCAAATGATAGACCTACTGGGATTGATGGGCGATGCATCTGACAACATTCCAGGCTGTCCGGGTGTGGGGCCAAAAAGAGCAGAGACCCTGCTCACTGAATTTGGTAGCATTGAAAACCTTTTAGAAAACACAGACAAACTAAAAGGAGCTCTCAAGAAGAATGTAGAAGAGAACAAAGAGCAAATCATACTCTCAAAGTATCTTGCTACAATCAAAACAGATGTTCCGCTGGATGTAGAAATTGATAAGTTCGACCGCAAACCCATCAATGAAGATGCACTGAGAACCATTTTTGAAGAACTCGAATTCAGAACACTCCTTAACAGAGTGCTTGGCATTGAACCTGCAGCTAAAAAACCGATAATAAATCTGCAAGGCAATCTCTTTGACAATATGGATGCTGAAGAAACTGCCGAAGCTGTTGAAATATTGCCCGAAGACTATACAGATATAAATAGCGCTACAAACTCCTACTCGCTTATAGACACAACTGAAGGAATAAAAGAGCTCAACACAAAACTTTGCAAACAGAAATCGGTTGCCTTCGACACCGAAACGACGGGCGTTGATCCCCTATCGTGTGACATAGTGGGCATATCATTCTCGTACAAAGAGGGCGAAGCCTTTTATGTTCCACTATCTGCCAAAAAGGAAGAAGCCACAGAACAGTTGCGTCTTTTGAAACCCTTCTTGGAAGATGAGTCAATTGAGAAAGTAGGACAAAACATAAAGTTCGATATATTGATGGTACGCAATTATGACATAAAAGTGCAAGGTCCCCTATTCGACACCATGATTGCTCACTACTTGATAAATCCAGAAACCAGCCATAGTATGGATTATCTGGCCGAAACTTATCT
The DNA here is from genome assembly GCA_964437875.1 of uncultured Dysgonomonadaceae bacterium. Lineage (GTDB taxonomy): Bacteria > Bacteroidota > Bacteroidia > Bacteroidales > Dysgonomonadaceae > UBA2632. The sequence continues at coordinate 851 of CAYTJC010000400.1, read as the reverse complement.
GAAATACCAAACAGTATCCATTGAAGAGCTCATTGGCCCAAAAGGTAAGAATCAGGGCAATATGCGCGATGTGGATATAGCTATTACTAGTAAATATGCTTGTGAAGATGCCGACATAACACTCAAATTAAAGCACTTACTAGAAAAAGAGATCAAAGAGAATAACCTCGAAAAGCTATTCCACGAAATAGAGTGTCCGCTCATCTATGTACTTGCTGATATGGAGTGGACAGGAGCAAGATTGGACTTAGAAGAGTTGAAAAATCTTTCGATAGACCTAACAGATGAACTGAAAGGTTTGGAGACTGAGTTAATAGAAATGGCTGGTTTGGAGTACAATGTGAACTCGCCCAAGCAAACAGGCGAAGTGCTCTTCGACCACATGAAGATAAGCGATAAAGCCAAGAAGACCAAGACAGGACAATACAGCACCAGCGAGGGGGAACTGGAGAAGTTGCGCAACACACATCCTATTATTGAGAAGATATTAGAATACCGGGGAGTGAAGAAACTATTGAGCACCTATATTGATGCTTTCCCACTGCTTATCAATCCACGATCGAACAAAATACACACTTCATTTAATCAGACTGTTGCAGCAACAGGCAGATTGAGTAGCACCAATCCTAACTTGCAAAACATCCCTATTAGGGACGAGCGTGGAAAAGCAATGCGAAGGGTTTTCATTCCCGATGAAGGTTGCACCTTCCTTTCTGCCGACTATTCTCAGATTGAATTGCGCATTATGGCACATTTGAGCAACGACAAGCACATGACAGAGGCATTTAACAACGACTTGGACATTCATAGTGCAACTGCTGCCAAAATATTTAAAGTGCCCTTAGAAGAAG
>CAYTJC010000399.1:0-2035 GCA_964437875.1 uncultured Dysgonomonadaceae bacterium | reverse complement strand
GCTATTGATGTCTCTAACTCTATGATGGCACGAGATGTGAAACCCGACAGACTCAGTAGAGCAAAACAGATTCTCTCGCGCATTATTGATGCAAGGAAAGATGATAAAGTAGCATTGATAGTTTTTGCGGGTGAAGCTTATGTGCAAATGCCGCTGACCTCCGATACCCAATCGGCTAAACTATTCTTAAACTCTATCAATACAGACTTAGTACCTGTACAAGGAACAGTTATTAGTAAAGCTATTGAGTTGGGAATAAATTCTTTTTCAAGCGATAAAGATGTTGACAAAGCCATGATTTTGATAACTGACTCGGAAGATCACGAAGGAGATGCCATTCAATTAGCAAAAAGAGCAAGCGATGCAGGCATTATGGTAAATGTATTGGGTATTGGTTCTGTTGAAGGAAGTCCTATCCCTGAGTCACAATATAGTAACAGCTATAAGACTGACAATGAAGGAAACATCGTCTTGACTAAGCTAAACGAAGAGATGGCAAGAGACATAGCACAAGGTGGAAAAGGATTGTTTGTTCAGGCAGACAACACCAATACGGCTATGAATGCTTTGGAAGCTGAATTAGACAAGTTGCAGAAAAAAGAAATGGAGAGTTTGGCTTACTCAGAGTACGATGAAAAATTTCCGATTGTGGCATGGATATTGTTAATTATCTTACTTGTTGAGGTTTGCATCTTTGATAAGAAAAATAGATTGTTTAAAAACGTTCGAATTTTTAAAAAATGAAAATGAAATTAATTATATTGCTCATTTCGCTACTTTCTGTTGCTTCTCTTTCTGCTCAAAAAGCTGTAAGGAAGAATATTAAACAGGGGAATAAGGCATATAATGAGCAAAAATATGAACAGGCAGCTCAGAAATATGAAAAGGCCATTCAAGTAAATCCTAAATCATTAGAAGCAAACTATAATTTAGGAAACACGCTTTACAAACAAAAAGAGTGGGATAAATCGATTGAGCAACAAAATCATTATCTCTTATTAGAAAAAGAAGATGAGCAACAAATAGCCGCAAGTTGGCACAATATAGGCAATGCATTGTTGCATAAAAAAGACCTTCAGAAATCAATGGAAGCCTACAAAATGGCATTGAGGGCAAATCCTGAAGATGATGAAGCTCGTTATAATTTAGCTGTTGTTCAGAAAATGATTAATGACGAAGAGCAAAACCAAGATCAAGATCAGGACCAGCAGCAAGACCAAAATCAAGATCAGCAAGACGATAATCAACCTCAGTCGCCCGAACAACAACAAGACAAGGAGAAGAGACCAGAAGATCAAACGGAGCCTGAGCAGATGTCGCGCGATAATGCCAACCAAATTCTTCAAGCTATAGAGCAAGATGAAAAGGAAACTCAAAAACGACTCAACGAAATGAAGGCTGAAGAGCGCAAGAAAACAGACGTCAAAACAAAGACTGGTAGTTCTTGTGAGTCATTTGCTAAAAAATAGATAGAGAAAAGATAAATTGGAATTACTTCAACCAAATATGAATTACAAAAACATCAGTTTATATATAAATATATTTTTACTACTGTTTCTTTTACAAGGCAACTCTGCATTTGCCCAAGAGGTAATTTTTAAAGCATCTGCACCAGGGGGTGTTGTTAAAAACGAACAGTTTCGCCTGACTTATACACTGAATAAAAAAGGTAAAGACATAAGACTCCCTTCTGATATGGATGGGTTTGAAATTTTATATGGTCCATCAGTATCATCGAGTTACAGTACACAAATCATTAACGGAAAATCATCCTCTCAAAGCTCTGTGTCATACACATATACGCTACTTGCATTAGAAGAGGGTAGTTTCACTATTGGTCCTGCTTCTATTACGGTAGATGGTAGCAATTATAAGTCAAATTCTGTTCAGATAGATGTGCTGCCTCCTGATAAGGAAGCAGAGAAGTCTCAGTCTGGTCAAAGTTCTTCTTCTTCTTCTTCTGCAACCGGAATTAAAGATACCGATGCTTTTATTCGAGCAATAGTTTCGAAAAGCAGAATTTATGAGCAAGAGG
>CAYTJC010000398.1:0-2059 GCA_964437875.1 uncultured Dysgonomonadaceae bacterium | reverse complement strand
AAGATCAGATATTGTTATTTTATTGGCAATACGGCTAATTTGGGATGCTTACTTTATATAAATCGGAAAAGCAGACATTGCTGCCTGCTTTTTCTCTATTTTTGTATTTGAAGTTATTGTTAGCGTGGGTCTCCTGACCTGTGTCTCATATCATTAAGAGTACAAGCACGGATTGGAGACACGGCAAAGGAGTGGGTTTCCCCTCCAGCCGATTGTAGCTCCGATGGCAAAGGAGTAGGTTTTCCTCCAGCCGATTGCTACTCCGATGGCAAAGGAGTGGGTTTCCATCCAGCCGATTGCAGGTCCGATGCCGAAGGAGTAGGTTTCCATCCAGCTGATTGTAGGTCCGATGGCGAAGGAGTGGGTTTCCATCCAGCTGATTGTAGGTCCGATGGCAAAGGAGTAGGTTTCTCCTCCAGCCGATTGTAAGTCCGATGGCAAAGGAGTAGGTTTCTACTCCAGCCGATTGGGGGTCTCTTGCATGCAAACTAGCTCCCTTTTAGTGCTAATTGTGCTCAGTTAGCATTAAGTTAAGCAATTCTATAATGTATTTTTATTGTTTGTGCCATCAGTCAAAGATTACTTTTCTCTATTTGCATTTCAGGCCTCGTATGTTCATCGTAATCGAAGGAGCTGGCATTTAGCCCTAAACTAAACCATACCTCATTCTGGCTGTGCAAGTCTCAAGTATTTAGCTTACCAAAAAAAACCAAATCATCAATTTCAGTAAAAAGTTTTCATCAGTCAGATGTTTAGCCCTTAACTTAGTGACATTAGACTTGCGCTGGCGAGGCGCTATTTAAGCAATCCTTGACTCTTTATTGCTTTGTACATCTCATCCAAGTCGTCAGGAACATCAAAATCTATAAGCCAATTCACATTGAATTTATGATGCTTCACATACTTCATCAAGTCGGGATTGGCGAGCATTATCTCGCCCAGCTTATGTGCATCGTCCTCTAGTTCTATATGATAATCAGGATGCAGCTTGTTTATCAACATACATGTTCTGTAGAGCTTGTTCAGCATATACACCACATACTTTTGGGTTGTGCGACCCCCAAAGAGATAGGAAGGATTACTCAGTAGTTGCATTGCCTGTTGCAGCAAAACAAAGTTGAGCAATATTTCGCCAATTTTATCTTTGGTGATATAAAGATGACGCGTGATATCGCCACTTAAGTAGCGAAATTGAGATAACACTGCCGACAATCGCTCCCTTCTACCAACTATAGAGACTATTCTATCTTGAATAAACTCCGCCAACTCATTGCGTTTATCAATGGCGTCATAAGGAGCCAGCAATTCAAACTCAAGGCGAAGGGCTAGTAGTTCATCGCGTTTTATCAATCGCCACAGCAGCCTATCTTTTTCTGAAGAAGGCAACTGGGCGAGTGCAGCTTTGAATTCGTCGGTAAACTTCAAGGATATTCGTTTTTAATTATAAAGCTGTGGTCACTTCTATTGTAGCACTCTTAACACCTTTGGCAGATGCTTCAAGCTTAATTGTTCCAGCTTTTTCTGTTGATTCCACTATGGCTGTCAGTTTCCCATTGAAAAAATGCATTTGTGGCTCGTGAAACAGATCAAGCGAGGCAGAGTTTCCATTGGCTCCTGCTCTATACGTACCTGCACCTTTCACTTTAAACTTCACCAAGTCATCGGCGTGTGGACACAAGTTTCCATCTTTGTCAACCACCGATACGGTGATAAACGAGAGGTCTTTGCCATCTGCTTTAATGGTTTTGCGGTCTGGTTCCAATACCAATCGGTATGGCTGGCCTGCAGTGTGAACCTCTTCGGTACCCACTTCATTACCATTGGCATCATAAGCAACAGCTTTCAATGTTCCGGGTTCATATTTTGTATCCATCCACATCAAACGATAACGCTTTTGACGCTCAAATTCTTTACGTGCCTCATCAGTATAAGTATCATCTATACCTATCGAAGTGTCTTTGGTACGCTTTCCTTGGCTTACACCATTTATAAATAGCTCCACAGTTGGATGATTGGTGTAAACAAACACAGGAGTGGTTTCGCCTTCGCGGCCTTTCCA
>CAYTJC010000397.1:0-2060 GCA_964437875.1 uncultured Dysgonomonadaceae bacterium | reverse complement strand
GCAAGTTCCCGGATGCCAGTTGAATACAATTGAGAAAATTGAAGTTGCCAAAGCATTAGAAATGCTGGGCGTGGATGTGATTGAGGCGGGTTTTCCCATATCAAGCCCTGGAGATTTCAACTCTATTGTTGAAATATCTAAAGCCGTAACCTGGCCCGTGATATGTGCACTTACTCGTGCCGTAGATAAAGACATAGAAGTGGCAGCAGAGTCACTCAGGTTTGCCAAGCGAAAGCGAATTCACACAGGTATTGGCACATCTGATCTTCATATCAAATATAAATTCAAATCGAATCGCGAAGAGATTATAGAGCGTGCCATTAAATGCGTTACTTATGCCCGTAACTTTGTTGACGATGTAGAGTTTTACGCTGAAGATGCCGGGCGAACCGATAATGAATACTTAGCTCGTGTGGTGCAAGCCGCAGTAAATGCAGGTGCAACAGTTATCAACATTCCTGACACAACAGGATATTGTTTTCCTCACGAATATGGTGCAAAAATTAAATATTTAATTGATAATGTCGATCTAAAAAAAGCCATTCTATCCACTCATTGTCATCAAGATTTGGGAATGGCAACTGCCAACACTATATCTGGAGTAATGAATGGTGCACGTCAAGTGGAGGTAACTATTAATGGTATTGGTGAGCGAGCAGGCAATAGTGCCCTCGAAGAGGTGGTGATGGCACTTAAAAGCCACAGAGACTTAGGATTTGAAACCAATATAAATACAGAGAAGATATACTCAACAAGTAGATTGGTATCGAGCCTTATGAATATGCCAGTGCAAGCTAATAAAGCTATTGTGGGTCGAAATGCTTTTGCTCATTCATCAGGTATTCATCAAGATGGAGTGTTGAAAAACGTTGAAACATACGAAATAATCAATCCCAAAGATGTGGGAATTGATGATAGTTCAATCATATTGACGGCACGTAGCGGGAGGGCTGCACTTAACAGCAGACTCACATTATTGGGTGTGAAACTAAACAATGATGAGCTGGATGTTGTTTATGATAAATTCTTAGCTTTGGCTGACAAGAAGAAGGATATCAAAGACGAAGATGTATTGAAGTTAGTTGGTAGAGAGTCCGTGAAAAGCCGCATAAAAATAGACTACCTACAAGTAACAAGCGGTATTGGTCTTCGCAATGTAGCCAGTATTGGTTTAGATATTGCTGGTGAGCATTTCGAGGCTTCTGCCAGTGGAAATGGACCTGTGGACGCAGCCATTAAAGCAGTGAAAGAGATAATCAGAAGAGAAGTAGTGATAGAAGAGTTTCTCATTCAAGCCATTAATCGGGGTAGCGACGATGTAGGGAAAGTGCATATGCAAGTGGAACACCAAGGTAATTTGTATTATGGCTTTTCGGCCAACACAGATATTGTGTCGGCATCTGTTGAAGCCTTTGTTGATGCAGTGAATAAATTTGTGGATTAGACAGCAAAAAGTAAATCAATAAATAATTTCAAAACAAAATAAGCGCCACTGGGCGAACAGATTAAAAATATGAAAACATTATTTGATAAAATTTGGGACAACCATGTTGTAACTTCTGTAGAGGATGGACCCACACAACTATATATAGACCGACATCTGTGTCACGAAGTGACCAGTCCCCAAGCCTTTTCGGGATTGCGCAGTAGAGGGCTTAAAGTATTTCGTCCAGAACAAACCATCTTAACAGCAGATCATAATATTCCCACCGAAGGACAAGAGAGCCCTATAAAGGATGCTATATCTCGCCTGCAAGTGGATATGTTGGCCAAGAATGCCGAAGAGTTTGGTCTCACCCACTACGGCTTGGGGCACTCCAAGAATGGTATTGTGCACGTAATTGGGCCCGAAAACGGATACACCCAACCAGGCATGACCATTGTTTGTGGCGACAGTCACACCTCTACCCATGGAGCTTTTGGCACAATAGCTTTTGGCATTGGTACAAGCGAAGTGGAGATGGTGTTGGCATCGCAATGTGTGTTGCAAACTCGCCCCAAGACTATGCGTGTGAACTTTGAGGGAAAATTGAACCCGATGGTGGGTGCAAAAGATTTGG
>CAYTJC010000396.1:0-2065 GCA_964437875.1 uncultured Dysgonomonadaceae bacterium | reverse complement strand
ACCGACCACCACTCTCCCAGTTATTTGTTGGCTTAATGGATACACTGAAATCATCACTTGGCTCAGGCTCAACTGCCCTGACAGACCAACATAATTTATCACCTAAATATAATTGGTCATGATAGTAACCGTTGTAATATAGTTTGTTGTGGTTAATTGGTTTGAGTACAACATCACCATCACCATCTAATGTTTCCATATGTACTGTTACACTATCTAATGTAGCAGTCGGTTGGTCACACCACCACAAACCAAACATTATAACATTAACTTCCTCTTCTCTACTTAACATATTTGAGAGTTCCAATGGAACTTCATATGTTATTTTCCCAGAAGTACTAGGTATACTTGTTTCAGGTAAATCTTCTGGTTGATACCAATATTCCAGTTCAGCATCATTTACCGAAAAACCTAATCCACATACAACATTTCCTAGATTTCCTGTTGTAGATGATAAATGAAATTCTAGCAAGGTTATAACGCTGTCTGTATCCCCATCTAGCAATTGCATTATTGGTATTAACGTGGTGTTCTTACCTTCTGTCTGATGGTCTAATTCAACACCTACGGCAAGGTTGTTAGTCTTAGTTGTCATTTTACCATCTTCAACGTATAAGATTAACTTATCCATTAGGTCGTCACCTCTCGTATAGCATACCAAGTGTTTGGCTCTGGATTTTCTGGCAATTCAGTAACCGACACTATGTTTGGTACCTCAGTGCTACCTTTTAAACTCTCTAACCATTCCTCTTCAGTCCCTGTAAATCCATTTTGAACTGCTATTTCGTAAGCTGATTTTCCATCAGAACCATTATCTCCATCAGCACCTTTTAAACTTACAAGCCATTCAGCTTCTGTCCCTGTAAATCCATTTTCAACAGCTACTTCATAAGCTGATTTGCCACCTTCACCGATTAAACTGTCTACATATGATTTATCAGCTTTGCTTGAAATATCAGCATCAATAGTTATTGTGTCTGCTTCAAGGTCATCGTTATATCCTTCAGTAAGAGTGATATTTTCACCTGCCACAAAATCAACAGTTGAGTTAACAGTATCAGGGTCAAGCTTGTTTCCATTTATTGCAATAAATGAATATTTCCATATGCTGTAAAGTATTTTATTTAATTCCGTGTATTGACTAGGTGACATTAACCCACTAGTAAAATTGGTCGCTAATCTTGGTGGGGCAGGATAAAATCCTGTTGCAATTTCTCCTTCTTGCACTTGATATTGAGCAATAAAAAACTTAGCATTTCTAACAACACTAATTATCGCATCTACATACGGAACTTCTTCTGCAATTTTTAATGTTATAGAAAATGTAGTCCATCTATTGTTAGGTAAGTTTTCAGACGTAATATTTTTGACAATTACATCTTCTGTGTAGTTTCCTGTAGTATTTCGTGCTCCTTTTAATTGTATAAGTATCCCACTTGAATCAATAGATGTATTATCTTCTGTATATAAAGACACGGAAAAAGTATAAGTGTTGCCTATATATCCTGTCACCCAATAACCTCTTCTAAAAATGTCTTCCTTAGAATCTTCTAGTAATCCTATACGGGAATATTCTAAAGTAGGGTGATTCTCAGTTATGTTAGGATGTTTAATTGTAGTTGAAGCAAGATAAGCACCAGTAGTTCCATATGCCCACCCTAATGAATTCCCTCCTATAAAAGGTAATGATGTTGGTTTTAGTATGTCACCATTAAATTTACTACTATCATCATAATTTGTAACAGTTGATAGTCTTTCTATTTCTGTGTCGGAAATAAGGGATTTACCTTCAACTTTATCAACTTTATTAGCAATGTCTAAACTTTCAATATCATCAGGAGTAAGATAATCAGTACCTTTTATTGGAGTATATCCATCTTCACCTTTATCTCCTTTATCACCTTTCAAACTTGCAATCCATTCAGCTTCAGTTCCGATAAATCCCTTTTCAATGGCAATTTCATACGCTGATTTGCCATCTTCACCATTAGTTCCATCAGTGCCATCAAGGCTTGCAAGCCATTCAGCTTCAGTTCCTGTAAAACCATCTTCAACAGCGATCTCA
>CAYTJC010000395.1:0-2079 GCA_964437875.1 uncultured Dysgonomonadaceae bacterium | reverse complement strand
CTAGCCGACTACGCACTGCATGCTTACAAACCACTTCATCTCGCTGTCAAAACCAGTCAACCCCATTTTGATGTGCTAGTAGAATGAGCGAGGAGGTTTTTCTTAATTCTCCTCTGCCATTGCTTACTTGTGCAAATATAGATAGATTTTTTGACAAAAGGTTTAATCTGAGGTAACTATTTTTAGATGGGGGGTTTTAAAACATCCTTCAAATCTACATAATATGATGAGATTGCTATCAGTTTTTATTCAATTTAAACGCACTTATATCATTAAAGCTCTTAAGTAGAACTATTGATCACACCTATAGTACTTGGCACATTTGAGATTGACAATCAGAAAGCAAAATCAATAGTGATACTTTTTACGCTTGCCAATGAAAAACAATACTGTCACTACTACGGCCATAGCCTCTGCCACCACAATAGATAGCCAGATGCCATCTAATCCCAAAATGAGTGGGAAGACTAGAACAGCTGATACTTGGAATACAAGTGTGCGCAAAAACGAGATGAGGGCCGATGTCAGTCCGTCATTCATTGCAGTGAAGAAAGAAGATCCAAAAACACCAATTCCTGAGAACAGGAAAGCGAAAGAGAAAACAAAAATTGCTCTTTGTGTCATGTCCATCAACGCTTGGTCGTAACCTACAAAAAGCATTGACAAGGGGGTGGAAAGAAGCCGTGCAGAACTAAACATGAGAAGCGAGAAAACACCCATGATAACGAGACTCTTTTTTAGTAAACTCTTGACTTCGTTATAATTTTTCGCACCAAAGTGATAGCTAATAATGGGTGCAGTGCCCACAGCATATCCGAGATACACACCTAGGAACAACATATTGACATACATGAGCACACCATAAGCAGCAACACCGTTTTCGCCAGCATATTTGAGCAGTTGCACATTGAAGAAGATACTAACCAAAGACATGGAGACCATGTTCATTAATTCTGAGGAACCATTGGTAAAGGTTTTAAGAAGTGCTTGTCCGTCAAACTTGGTTTTAGTCAGTTGTAAAAGACTGCCGTTCTTTCTACCGAAATAAATTAGAGGAACGATACCCCCAACTAAAAAACTTATTGTGGTTGCTAATGCTGCACCCATAAGGCCCCATGAAAAAACAATAATAAATAGTGCATCCAATAGAATGTTAGTTAAACCTGCAGCAATGGTTACATAAAGTCCTATTTTGGGTTTCTCGGCTGTTGCAAACAGAATTTGAAACTCAGATTGAAGGACAAAAGCTGGAAGTGCAAACGCAACCAAGCGGCCATAATAAATACTATTTTCTAGCATTTGGCCTTCTGCACCAAGAGATGAGGCAATGGGACGCATAAAAACAACAGCCAAAACTGTTAAAACAATACTGATGGCTATTGAAACATATACCAAGAGAGAGAATATCTCATTGGCCTTGTCCCTCTTTCCTTCGCCCACTGTTTTTGCAATGAGCGCACTACCACCACTACCGAACATAAAACCTATGCTTCCCAAAATCATTATTACGGGGTAAATAAAGTTGACCGCAGCAAAAGGTGTCTTTCCTACAAAATTTGACACAAAAAAACCGTCAACCATAACATAGATTGAGGTAAATACCAGCATGATGACAGCTGGAAACGTGTAACGCAATAATTTTCTGTAGTTAAAGCGGTCGGATAGTTTAATCATTTACTGGTTCTCTGAAACCAGTGCTTTGCAAAATCAGCAACGGCCAGTGTTAACTCATTTACGTTCCAATTGGTAGTATTTACAGTGAGGTGATAGGCAGACCTATCTCCCCAACTACTATCAGTAATAAGACCACGTGTCTGTGCACGGTTTTTATCTATCTTGTTAATTTTTCGTTGCATCTCTTTGACATTCATCTTTTCATCTTCTGATGCACGTTTCAGACACCGATTAATTTTATCTTCCATATCAGCACAGACAAAAATATTGAAAGGCTGGTACTCACGGAGCAACACGTCTGCATTTCGCCCAACAATAACGCAGTCATTGCCCCTCTTTGCAATTTCTTCTATTACACGCTTTTGCTCCAAAAGCAAATCTGTATGAGTTGTATCAAAAGGTACT